>JAHDHP010000156.1 GCA_020631245.1 Bacteroidota bacterium
GTCAACAAATAGCCTAGCAATATTTGATCAATTTATTTTTTCATCTTTACTTAGCTTATTCTTCTGCTTTTTTCTTTTTCTTACTTCTCTTCTGTTTTTTCACTTCGTCCTTCTCCTCTTTTTCTTTGGGAGGACGTTTTTTGGTAACGGGTTGGAGAATAGGCAGGTTGGCTTTTTTACCCATATGATAGGTAAAACTGATGTGGTTATTACTTCCTGCTAGATTATAGAATACTTTGCCATAATCTATTTTGATGCGCTTGATATGGACACCTGCTCCAAAAGAATAGCCTGCTAGGCTGCGGATATTACTTAGTTTTAATTCTTGACTTCGCTGGTGGTGATAGCCTACACGAACGCGTAATGCTCTTCCTAAATAAATTTCACCACTAAATATAAGATGTCGAAATAACTGGTCTACAATGTATTTTTTATCTTCTGGTTCGTCGGTTTCGATAAGTGATTTGGGGGCATTAGCGGGGTCGTCGTATCGAATATTCCATTGGTGAAGATGATGTCCTGTGATAGCAAAACGGAAGGGTAAGTATTGTAATTTTTTGGAAACACCTAGTTGTAAATCGAAGGGGATGTCTTCTCGAAAGCCTGTGTAGGTGCTTAATTGGGTGCCTATATTTTTGGCGACGAGTGCAATGGTAAGTCCTTTGTCGGGATGGTGATAGGTGACTCCTGCGTCGGCAGCAATGCCAAAGGAGTTATAACTTTCGAGATTGGAGCTAATTAATTTGAGATTTGCCCCATAGGAAAGACGTTTGTATTTTCGAGCGACTCCTACAAGAAAAGCATATTCGCCTGCATTGAATGTTCCTGATGTTGTGCCTGTTACATCGGTGGCATTGAAGCTGCCATAACTAATGTATTTTACGCCTACATTGAAGGTAGTTTTTAGGCTGTCGAAATGATGTGCGTAACTGAAAAAACCATGATTGATGCCTGCTACATAAAAGTCATTGTGTAAGGAAAGTTGTTGGTGCATGGTGGCATTGAGTATCGACGGGTTGTGGTAGGTCATGCCTAAGTCTTCATCCATCACTGCTACATGCTCACCACCCAATCCCGAAGCCCTTGCGGATGCGGGTAACCGTAAAAATTCGTATACATGTTCGCCTCCTACTTGTGCCAGCATATTGGAGGGCTGTAGAAACACGAGGGAGGTTATGAGTAGCACTAGTTTTTTCATTGGGCATTATTTACTTGATAGACCCTTAAAATATGATCTTAGGTTGCATTCGTCGGTATCGGGTAATGTTTATGTCGCATTTGGACAAATGTAGGGCAAAAAATCAACAAAGCGGTGTACTATTTGTTATTCAACGGTATATTTATTTAGTGTCAAGTTTACACAATCAATCATGAATAACAAAACACACTTTAAAATTGGAGGGGTTCCAGAACATTTTAACCTCCCCTGGCACATTGCCATTAAAGAGGGGCATTTTGCCAAACAGAATTTAGCAGTTACGTGGCAAGACTTTCCAGGTGGTACTGGAGCAATGACCAAAGCACTTCGTTCGGGAGACATTGATATTGCTGTTTTATTGACAGAAGGGATTATTGCTGATATCGTGAAGGGAAATCCAAGTACCATTGTGCAGATTTATATACAAACGCCACTTACTTGGGGTATTTATACGGCTGGTAACAACACTATTAAATCGGAAGAGGACTTGAAACATCAAAAGTTTGCCATTAGTAGAAATGGTTCTGGTTCGCATTTGATGGCTTATGTGGCAGCTCAAGCGAGAGGTTGGAATCCACAAGAAGATATGGATTTTGAAATCGTAGGAAACATGGATGGGGCTAGAGTAGCTTTGAAAGAGAATCGAGCACAGGGATTTATGTGGGAAAAGTTTATGACTCAACCTTTGGTGGATAGTGGTGAGTTTAAAAAGGTGGGTGAATTTCCTACTCCTTGGCCCTGTTTTGTAGTAGCTGTTCGCAATGAGGTATTGACTGCTTCTGGTCCTGAAATTGGCAACTTATTGGATGTCATCCGACAAGTGGGTCATGCCTTTAAGCAAAACCCTGAAACACCTAAAATGATTGCGGAGCATTACAAACTCCAAGAAGAAGATGCGACTGAATGGCTAAAGGGTACCGAATGGGCTTCCACGGAAGAAGTACCTTTTGAGATGTTGGAAAAAGTACAATCACATCTCCTCGAATTAGGGATCATTGAAACGACTATTTCTTCGGACGAACTTGCCTGTGTGACTTGTATTGATGAAGAGGAATAATATCTTATTCTTCCTTCAAAGCAGTTGCAACGGCTGCAATATTCTTCTTGGAGTTTCCGATAAAAATCTGCTCTCCTATTATAAAAACTGGACGCTTCAAGAAGGTGTATTCATCTAAAATATATTGTCGGTAATCTGCTTCTTTCAAATCTAACTCCTTCAAATTCATGGAGCGATACTTTCGCGCCACTCGGCTAAATAGTTTTTCAAAGGAACCGCTCATTGCTCCCATTTCATCTATTTGCTCAGGGGTAATTTTCTCTACCTTAATATTTTGATATTCAAACTCCTCTCCTATTCCTAATTCTTTGATGATCCGTTTGCAGGTATCACAATTGCCTAGGTGATAAACTTTTTTACGCATAAGTAATATGATCTATTTTATTTAAGTTTGCCCAACTCTTTTTCTTCGTTTGTCCGCTCTCCATCTTTATAAGTATAGCGAATACTAATAGTCGAATCTTGGCGATAGTAGGTGTCAAAGCCATTACGCACCCCTTCTAAATAATCGGTAGTTTGACGAATACCACCACTTGGGTAAAACGTGCTTTTGGTACCATGTAACTTACCATTTTTATAATTTCCTTTCTCCATAATTTTACGCAACTCAGTATAGGTTGCATAGCGTCCATGCAGCACCCCATTTACATAGTTAGTGCGTCCCGAAATAGAAGAACGGCTATCCATCGTCACCATTGTACCATGCACTTTCCCATTAAGATAAGGCGTAACACTTCCTGGTGATCCGTATTTATTATCGTACTTAATCCAGGTACCTTCTCGCTTTCCATTCTTCACCATACCTTCTTCTTCAATGCTATCACTCTTCAAAAAACCTGGATTGCGCTTCACTGCCCACTGATAACCTTCTCCAAAATCTTGTATTTCAAAACCCTCTAGTCCAGGACTTTCGCTTGTATTTGCTTCAGTTGTAGCAGGTTCAGTTGTTTTTTTAGAAGTAGTTGAAGTCGTATTTTCACTACCACATGCAAAGAGTAAAGTCATACTTAATAACAAACTAGCATGACATAAAATACGAGATAAACACATAGTATAAAATGGTTTACAGATTAAAAATAACAAATTTAACTAGTACTCTGTCAACGTTAAAATGACGAATTGATTTAGAATGAGTTTTGATTCCCAATGAGGCACAAAACGCAGGCATAGCCAAAGCTAAGGCGAGGCTTTGTAACAAAATTGGGGAGCAAAAATCGTCAAAAACAATCGTCAATTTTATCTTGACAGAGTACTAGGCACACTTTACATAAAGAGTAGCAATAATAGCAATAACCAGAATAACTCGAAAAACGGCTAATTGTTTTTTATTCATTTCTTTTTCAATTTTAACACAAAATTAAGAATCTATAACTATTTTTGTAAATAAGTTTTAGTTAAAAAAATAAGATTGTACCTTTATTTGGCAAAGTATTTTTTTTTTACAAAAAACACAGTATTTTGTCAATAAAATAAAACGATTAACAAATAAGTCATAGCCCTTCCCTTTCTATATCAAAACACCTGACTGAATCGTATTAGAAAGAACAATTTTTAGCATCTGAACAGCATGAGTAGCATTCTTTTTCCTACTGATTTCTCTAGCAATTCTCGTAAGGCACTAGATTATGCGCTTGTATTAGCCGATAAGGTAGTCAACCCTATTTCGCTAATGCACGTCTATGACCTAGATGTTCCCGAGCATCGTATGACCAAAGAAGAAGTTCGACTTGAAATACAGGCAAAAGAGACACAAATGTTTGATCGATTTCAAACATTTATTAGTGGGGTTGATTGTCCTACTAGTTTTGAACATGTCTTACATCGAGGAGCTATTGTCAGTAATATTATTTCGCACACCAATAAATATGGTGTGGAATGGCTGGTCATTTGTACCAAGCGAACCAGCTCCTTCAAAGATTTCTTCTTTGGTAGTAATATCGAAGAAATTATTGAACATACCCGTAGCTCGGTTATCGTTGTTCCAGAAAACAAACCCGAATTTAGAGCCATTCGCAAAATAGCCTATGCCACTAATTTTGTAGATGACAATATTCTCGCTCTCCAAGAACTAGATGATTTCGCGAATTTATTTGGTGCCGAAATTGTTGTTTTGCATGTAGATAATCATGTAACAGATCACGATTACAATATCACCGAAAAATACAAAGCTGCATTGGGCAAAATGTTTACTACTAAATTTTCACTTCAAGTTATTGAACACAAAAATATTACCGAATCGGTCAAAGCTTATATTGAGGAGAATGAAGTGGATATGCTCGCCATGCTCAAAAAACGACGTAACCTACCACATAAATTATTTCACAATAGCCTTACTGAACAAATGATTACTCAATCGACACGCCCTGTATTAGTATTACAAGAGAAAACAACTTTAGGAAATTAAACAATTGTGCGAAGTGCGATGTACTAGGTGCGATGATTTCCCCTTCTTATAACTCAACAACTCAATCACTCAACAATTAATTTGCTGGGCGTGCCCTGCATAAAAAAAGTGCAATTTTTTGCTTCTGTCAGCGTCCATGCTGATAGCAAAAAACTGCACTTTTTTTATGCAGGTCGGGCTTTTCGTTTGTAGTTGCTTCACATCCACTAGTTCAGTATAGTCCTAGCAGTGTCTTCCGCTGTCAGCCCTGCTAGTCCTTACTTCACAAAGCGTTTGTTTCAGCAAGCTACCACTACAATCCCTCACGCAAAACAGTTGTTGTGTTATTGTGGGATTGTGTTGTTGAGTTAGGCGTTACGGCACCATCTATATAATCTGTGCTAATCAGTGGAATCTGTGGTTAACAGCCCTCAAGTAAAATGAATACCTGAATCACTCATCCAACGTTTTATACTGTTTTTTCTAGTACCAAGCTGCGCATCTTCGCCCACTCATATACACCAAAAAACACCCCAGAGAAGAAGATATTACCAATCAATGTATTACGGAAAAATGGAAGTGCCATCGTGTAACACTCGATCAAACCTGCAACACTTTTGGCATAGAAACCACCGCCTAACCAAATAAAGAAATTGGTTACTAGGAAGAAAATCACTCCTCCACCAATCGCTGCAATTCCTAGGTTTGCCCAGCTTTTATTTTTAGAATACCAATATCCCAATCCAACCATCACCGCAAAACAGGCATATACAACGGGCATCGTACTATAAAATCCAGGATATGCTTGTGTTCCCATCCAATAGCCTACCTGCATCATGAAATCGGTCATGAACAGCATCGACAAGGGTACGGCAACTGCCAATCGCTTATCTTTGATATAAGCTCCTACAAAGAGTGCTAAGGCTCCAATAGGGGTAAAGTTATAAGGATGTGGGAATAAACGTCCAATAATTACCACAATAGCAGCTACCGCCATTATACCAATTATATACCACGCTTGAGAACTGATTTTGCTGTTATTCATGTCTTTATTAATTTGTGTGCATAGTAAATACACCTAAAGAGGGGTATTTGCTCACAAATTTACAGAAAATCACGATTAATTTTAAAATTCTTATTGATTCTAGGAAAATCCCTTATTTGAGATAGAAAATTGTTGAATTTAACCCACTTCTAAATCTCCTTCCAAGAGGAGACTATAAAATAGCCTCTATGTGACCTAACTGTCTCCCAGAGGCTGAAACTTGTTGTAAAAACCACCAACGAAGGCACTGCCGGGAGCTAAAAAATGGGTGCGTAACGCCCATTCACTCAATCGCTCATTCACTAATTCATTCATTGTTTTGCGTGAGGGATAGCAGTGGTAGCTTGGCGAACTAGCCGCCTAGTGACGCCTTTGCTGGCAGGGCTGACAGCGGAAGACACTGCCAGCAAATTGGCGGAACAGGCTGCTAGGAGCCAACTACAAACGAATAGCCCGACAGTAAAAAAATAAGGCGATAAGCATAAAATGCTTATCGCCTTATTTTTTTACTGTCACGCCCAGTTATTGATGATTGGATGACTGGGTGATTGGATGACTCGGTGATTGATTGAATTAATCAAATGCTTGATTGTGGCGAGAAGAAATTTCTACCATTTGATCAAATTCTTCTGGAGAAAGGTCATTATAGAAGAAGTTGATTGGGTCAATCTTTTTACCATCTTTCAATACTTCATAATGCAAATGTGGTGCTGTGGAAGTACCTGTATTTCCAACTGCTCCAATAATATCTCCTCTACGTACTTTATCACCTTCTTTCACATTAATGGAACTCATATGTCCGTAAAGGGTTTTGTAGTTGTAACCGTGATCAATAACGACATGATTACCATAACCTCTACGTTGCTTTACCACTTTGATGACTTTTCCTTTGCCTGTTGCATATATATCGGTGCCAGTAGGAGCAGAAAAGTCACAACCCCAATGCATTTTACGTGTTTTGTAGATAGGATGAACACGCATTCCATAACCAGAAGCCATACGACGTAAATTTTTATTGGCAACAGGTTGAATAGCAGGAATAGAAGATAACATCTCTTCCTTATCTTTTGCTAATTGGGTAATTTCGTCGTAAGATTTGGATTGCACATAGAGCTTTTTACCCAATGCTTTGATATGGGTAGCCGTGCTTTTTAAAAGCTCGCTATTGGAGTAGTTATTGAGAGACTCGAAACGGTCACTACCTCCAAAACCCGACTCGCGGATGCTGGCAGGAATAGGTTCTGCTTCGAATATAGTTCGATAAATGTTTTCATCACGTTCTTCAAGACCATCGATCACACTACCATAAAATGCTAATTGTTGATCAAATTCTTCTACCTTCATATCGAGCTGGGCAAGCTCTCTTTTGAGTTGCTTTTCTTTGGGAGAATCTAGAAACTTGAAACCAAAGGCAAACAAGATTCCAGCAAAGAATAAAGCAGTTAGAAGGAATAAAAAAATCTTAGCAATTTGTGAGGTGATACTTTCTTCTACTTTTTCAAACTGTAAACTCTGTTTATTATAGTAGTATTTTACTTTTTTCATAGGGTCAGAATGTGTAATTTCGCCCGGGGGTTATATATGACTGTCACAAATTTAGTAAAGAATTGATGAAATCAAAACATAAAAAAGCAAATTCAATGACATTTTAGTGACATTGTATTCGCTTTGTTTTATATTTCACTTTATTAATTACGTCTAACTAGCTCCGAAAGCAATCAAAATCAAACAATAATACAATTTTTCATCTAACATATAAACACATCTTACAAATTTGATTCAGATGTGAATTATTTTAATAATCTATACAAAATGATGAAGGCTAAAGAGATTCGACAAACATTTCTCGATTTTTTCAAGGAAAAGCAACACCAGATTGTTGCCTCTGCTCCTATTGTAGCTAAGAATGATCCGACACTCATGTTTACCAATGCAGGTATGAATCAGTTTAAAGATTATTTTTTAGGGAATAAAAAACCAACGGATGTAAGAGTGGCCGACACGCAAAAATGTATGCGTGTATCGGGTAAACATAATGATTTGGAAGAAGTAGGTGTAGATACCTATCACCACACTATGTTTGAAATGTTGGGTAATTGGTCATTTGGAGACTACTTCAAAGAGGAAGCGATTGCTTGGGCGTGGGAACTGCTTACAGAGCGGTATAAAATTCCAAAAGAACTATTGTATGCCACAATTTTTGAAGGAGATAAAGGAGATAATTTAGCCGAAGACACCGAAGCCTATCAATTTTGGACTAAATACCTACCCGAAGAGCGGATCATCAGAGCTTCTAAGAAAGATAATTTCTGGGAAATGGGTGATACGGGTCCTTGTGGGCCTTGTTCGGAGATTCATGTAGACCTCCGCTCTCTAGAAGAACGACAAAAGGGTGATGGTGCTGCTTTGGTCAATCAAGACCATCCAGAAGTCATTGAAATTTGGAATTTGGTATTTATCCAGTTCAATCGTAAAGCAGATGGATCATTAGAATCACTCCCTGACAAACATGTCGATACGGGAATGGGCTTTGAGCGACTGTGTATGGCTTTACAAGGAAAGACCTCTAGTTATGATACAGATCTATTTACTCCTATCATTAGCGAAATTGGGAAATTAACTGGTTTTACATACGGTAAGGACTTAGATACCGATATTGCTATGCGAGTCATAGCAGATCATATCCGCGCGATTTCTTTTGCCATTACCGACGGGCAATCACCTTCCAATACAGGAGCAGGGTATGTTATTCGTCGTATTCTTCGCCGTGCTGTCAGGTACTACTATAGTCGTCTAAATCGCCAAGAACCCATGTTGTATTTGCTCCTTCCTACTATGGTAGAGCAGTTTACCGATATTTTCCCCGAACTCAAAAAGAATCTAGCAAATTTAGAAGAAGAGATTCAACGAGAAGAATTGCAGTTCTTACGCACTTTAAAATCAGGCTTAAAAAGACTTGCTATTATTGAGGAGCAAGTAAAAGAAGATGGAAAAAAGGAAATTGACGGACAACAGGCATTTACCTTGTTTGACACCTATGGTTTCCCGCTTGACCTCACACAACTCATTGCCAGTGAAAAAGGAATTAGTGTAGATAAAGAAGGATTTGAGGCTGCTATGGAGGAACAAAAGCAGAAAGGAAAGAAAGACGCTAATAAGGAAGTAGGCGACTGGATCAATGTACATGACTTTGTAGAAACAGAATTTGTGGGTTACGATCAATTAGAAGCTGATGCACATATTATTCGTTATCGCCAAATCAAGCAAAAGAAAAAGACCTTTTATCAGTTAGTGCTTAATGTTACCCCTTTTTATGCAGAGAGTGGCGGACAAGCTGGTGATGTAGGGATGTTGGTGTTTGGAGAGGAAAAAATTGGCATTAAAGACACGCAAAAAGAAAACGGCTTAATTGTTCATTTAACGGACAAACTTCCTTCGGACATTAGCCAATCTTGTCGAGCAGTGATTCACAAAGAAAAACGCAAACTAACTACGAAGAATCATACAGCGACTCACCTACTCCACTCAGCATTACGAGAAGTACTAGGAGATCATGTAGAGCAGCGCGGTTCTTCTGTTACTTCTTCTGCTTTTCGTTTCGACTTCTCGCATCACAGCAAAGTGAGCTACGAAGATTTGGAGAAGGTAGAGAAAATTGTCAATGAGAAAATACGCGAAAATATTGCTTTAGAAGAATTACGCAATGTGCCTATCGAAGAAGCAAAAGCAATGGGCGCAACTGCTTTATTTGGAGAGAAATATGGGGATACTGTACGTGTGATCATTTTTGATAAAGATTTTTCTGTCGAATTATGTGGAGGTACTCATGTGAAGGCGACTGGCGAAATTGGTTTGTGCAAGGTAACGACCGAAACCTCTGTAGCTGCTGGTATTCGCCGTATTGAAGCGATTACAGGCCCAACTGCTTATGAGGATGTAAGTAGTACTTATCGCATGATTCACGAAATGCGTCAACTCTTTAAATCATCTCAAGGATTGTTTGATAATGTAAAAGCAATCGTTGAAGAAAATCCAAAATTGAAGAAGGAGCTAGAAAGCATGGAAATGCAACAAGCGGGTATCATTAAGAACAAACTAAAAGCAATGGTGAAGGAGATTAATGGTATTCACTTCATTGGCATTAACTTGGATGTAAAAAATGCCGAAATGGTCAAGAAAATCGCTTT
>JAHDHP010000157.1 GCA_020631245.1 Bacteroidota bacterium
AGTGAATTAGTGAATTATAAGAAAAAAGGTATCAGACGAAAAAGCAAGGATTCTGAAAAAAATAATATTTCCGCTAAACACCTATTCAGTCATTCGCTCATTCACACATTCAGTCATTGTTTGCGTGAGGGATAGTAGTGGTAGCTTGGTGAAATAGGTGCTTTGTGAGGCTTGACCTAGTGGGGCTGACAGCGGAAGACACCACTAGGGCATTAGCCGAACTAGCAACTATGAGCCAACTACAAACGGATAGCCCGACCCCATTTTTTGTGTATGAAAATGCCACCAGCGTGGACGCTGGCGGTAGCATTTTCATACACAAAAAAGGGGGGCACGCCCAAAAAAACAAATTAATACCAACTACTATATTTCACATAATTATTGGCAATTCGATGAATCAGATCAGCGGTTTGATTGGGATCGACTGATTTGACTTTTTTGGCAGGTACTCCTGCATAAATACTCCCCTCTTCTACAATGGTATTTTCGAGTACGACGGCTCCAGCAGCAATGATACTATTGGGATGAATAATGGCATTGTCCATGACGATAGCTCCCATGCCTATAAGTACATCGTTGTGAATAGTGCATCCATGAATGATCGCCCGATGCCCAATAGAAACATTATTGCCAATGGTAGTGGCGGCTTTTTGATAGGTGCAATGTATGATTGCCCCATCTTGAATATTGACTTTCTCCCCTATTGTGATGGTATTGACATCGCCTCGAACAATGGCATTGAACCACACGGAACAATGTGCACCCATTTTCACTTGTCCGATAATGGTAGCCGTGGGTGCAATAAAGCAATTTTCCTCGATTTGTGGGTGGTGATTTTGAATGGGAATAATATGTGGCATAATTTGTATTTTTTTACGAAAATACGCTTTTGAAAGCGTAAATTTGCATGGATAAATAAATCGAACTGCCCATGACCTTCACTGTCTATACTGATGAACTAATCAATCAATTAAACATATTAATTGGTGCGATTCCTTCTAGTTCTACCATGCCTATTTTACAAGATTTTTTGTTTGAGATACACCATGATGAGTTGGTTTTAGCAGCTACGGATTTGGAAACGTATGTGCGAACTAGTATTTCGGTAGAAGCAAGTGATGAAGGAGCTATTACTATTCCTGCTCGTACTTTATTGGATATTTTAAAAGTTTTGCCTCATCAAGCTTTGGAATTTGAGGTGGATTTGGAGCAGTTTAGTGTATCTATTCATGCATTGAGCGGAACCTATAAAATGCCTGGTAGTAAAGGGTCGGATTATCCGAAGGAACCTGATTTTGAAATTGCGTCCAAAAGTCAAGTTGCTGCGGCAGTATTACAGGATGCTATTAATTATACGTTATTCTCTATTAATCAACGTCATTTACGTCCTTCGATGCAGGGTTTACTCGTGCAATTGGATGGATTGAAGCATACTTTTGTTGCTACCGATGGTTATCGTTTGGTGAAATATGAAGTGAAAGGTTCGGAGACATTGGAGGCAGCACAGTATATTGTTCCTAAAAAATCGATGCAGCTTTTACAAAAAGCATTACAACAGCAACCTGAATTGGTTATCATTGCAGGTAGTGAAACGCATTTGCAATTTACACTTGGTAATACTCAATTGATTGCTCGTTTGGTAGATGCAAAATATCCTGATTATTTGGCGGTGATACCAACACATACGCCTATTGAAGTAAAAATTAATCGAGAGAAGTTTCATATGGCTTTACGTCGTATCTTGATTTTTTCGAACAAAACGAACTATCATGTTATTTTGAATATTAGTCCAACTAGTATTTCTTTATTTGCTGAAGATTTGGATTTTTCGAATGCAGCAACGGAGCAGTTGGCATGTACCTCAAATGGTACTGTGAAGATTGCATTTAATGCTCGCTATTTATTGGAGTTTTTGAATGCCCTACATACGGAAGAAGTGCAATTGAATTTGGTAGCGACTGACAAAGCTGGAATATTGGTTCCTGTGGAGCAACAGGAGGGAGAAGATATTTTAATGTTGGCGATTCCAATTAATTATTAAGGTAAATTTATTTTGTCATCATTCCTAAGTAAAGATAAAATTAAGTATATTTCATTTTTAATCAGCCTCTCAAACAAATCCTCTTATGATATTTACCATTTCTGCTTCTATATTACTGAGCCACTTAAACAAAATTGGTGGAGCAGTGGGTGTCAATTCGAGTATGCCTATTTTGGAAGATATTCTTTTTGATTTACAAGATTCTACCTTAAAGCTATCTGCTACTGATTTGGAAACCTCGATGTCTACTCGTATTGATGTGATGGGAGCAGAGAGTGGTTTGGTGGCTATTCCTTGTAAGATTTTGACGGATATTATTAAATCTTTACCAGATCAGCCCATTACTTTTCATGTAAATGAAGAAAATTATAATATTCAATTGAGTACATCGAATGGTAAATTTCATATTACGGGTGAAAATGGGGAAGAGTTTCCTGTTATTCCTGAACCAGGTGCTGCCAAAGAGTTGGTGATCAATACAACGGTTTTAGATACGGCTATCAATAATACCTTATTTGCTGTTAGTACAGATGAATTGCGTCGTACTATGACGGGGGTATTATTTGAATTGGGCACGGAAGGCATCAACTTTGTGGCAACTGATGCTCACAAATTGGCAAAATATCGACGAACTGATTTGAATTATGATGAAGAGTCTAGTTTTGTAATGCCCAAAAAAGCATTGAATTTAATTAACAAGTCATTACCTAATGATGGCTCGGCAATTAAAATTGCTTATGATTATGCGAATGCCTTTTTTACGTATGGAGATACGCGCTTAGTTTGTCGCTTGATTGATGGGAAGTATCCAAACTATACTGCGGTGATTCCTATTGATAACCCGCATCGTTTGTTGGTGAATCGTGGTGATTTATTAAATTCTTTACGACGTATTTCTCTTTTTGCCAATAAAGATACTTACCAAGTGCATTTTGATATTAAGGAGAATGAACTTGTTCTTTCGGCTCAAGATTTAGATTATTCTAATAAGGGACAAGAGCGATTGGATTGTCAGTATAATGGAGACGATTTGGAAATTGCATTTAATGCTCGTTTCTTAGGTGAAATATTGAATACTTTAAATTCGGAGGAAGTATGTTTTAAATTGGAAACGTCTTCCCGAGCGGTATTAATTGAACCATTAGAAAATTTAGATGATGAGGTATTGACGATGTTGATTATGCCTATTATGTTGGATTAGTTATTTTATCTCTATTCTATAACCCATTAAAAAAAAGGGAGCCATTTTCATGGCTCCCTTTTTTTATCCTCTATTTTTTAATTCTCTTATAAGTACTTGACGGATCATCATATCTAAGCGCCGCATAAACATACGTTTGCCTACTTTGGGTGCATATACAAAACCATCTAGCATGACGATTCGATTATTTTTTGGATCGTCATAAGCATAGTTGATAAATGGGCCTCCAATAAAATCATCTTTCATTCGCCAAAGTCCCATTGTCTTAAAAATGGGTGTTCCATCTATTTCTTCGTACTTGAATTGGAAAGGTAAAATAGTATCTGAATACATATAGGCACCTTTCGTATCACTTTTCACATATTTCCCCAATAAATCACGCGCACTAATTATAGTTTCTCCATTAAGTGGGGGAGCTTTACCTGCTTCATATGGAATCGTTCCCACAAATAAATTACTTACTGCTTCTTGTCGATTTTCATCCATTCGCAACCAAACACAATTGGTGGTATCTAGTGCTTCTAAGAAAGTGGTTGGCACACTAAAACGGAGATTTAGTTTATCTCGCATTTTTTTGGTAGTAGCAGGATCATAACCACCTGCTTTAATATTGTTGACCACTTTGGAGTCTTCCATTTTATAAAGCTGCGTAATGATTTTTTCTTGGTATTGCTTCAATTTGTTTTTCAAATCTTTACGATCTTTGGCCATCAGGTACACTACATTTTGCGGGGCTGCCCATACATCGCTCATTGTAAGATAGAGAGGTACCTGATCACCTGTGCTTTTCTTTTTATATCTATCAACTTGTTCCTGAACCATTTTAGAAGCTTCATCTGTACCATTTTCAAGTCCAATCACCAAAATAGTAGCCACTTTTTTTAAGGTATTAGACATTTGAGACCCATCAACTTGTCGCATATCAAAAAGTGGTTCGGATTGTGGTAAACCTTCATAATCCCGTAGAATATATTTACGTAAGGTATCTCCTTCTGCTCCTTTCCACATATTTTCTCCCATTACCAGAATCATTTCATCAATACGCCCAATTGATTGAGGAAGGTATCCATTATTTGATGCTTTGGTAGGCATTTTTGTAGAGGAGGTATTTGTTTTCTTATCAGTATCAGGAGGGGTAATACTACAAGCAGCAAAACATACTACTATTAAAAAGCAAGCCCAAAATCGTATCATAATCATTTTTTAAAAAGAAGAATAAGAGTAGCGTTATGTATCAACCATACAAATGTATTATTATTTATAGATAGTAGTGGCTAAGAATGAGTAAATGTTACTATCTATTTAATAAATGTAAAATAAACAAGTACAGTTTCAACATAAAAAAACAGAGATATTGTATGTATTACAATATCTCTGTCTATAATGTTTGTTAGTAATGGATAATGAACAAATTATTTTTTGGGTATCAAAATAATCATCCCTTGAATTAATTCAGCATCACTTCCTTTGAGTTTATTCAAACTCATAATATCTTTTTTACTGACTTTATACTTATCGATTAATGATTGATAAGTTTCATTTAAAGTAACCGTATGTCGAATCGTTGCAATCGTTGGTTCATTATAAGAAACATAATCACCTTCGTTTAACTGTCGCATGGTGATATTTCGATAAACCATTTCTTGTTCGGCAGGAACAATAATCGACAAAACAGTTCCACTTCTGATTCTTTTTGAACGTAGTTTATTCCACTTCATCAAATCTTCTATCTCACAATTATATAAATTAGCAACATCCGATAACCCTTGTCCTGCTTCTACTTTATGATCAATACTAATAGTTTGTTTGATACCATCATTTTCAATAACTACTTTCTGTACTTCTGGTCTATCCAAGATATTATCCATCTTTTCTTTATTCGAATTCCCAATTCCCTTTTTACTCTCAATATCTTCAGGCGAACTATTATCAGTATCTTCTTCAGTGATATCACTTCCTATTTTTTTTCTTTTAGTTGGACTTACTAAATTCCAAGGACTATCCGTTTTAAGTTTGGGAATTCCTGGGTCTTCAAAAACAATGTCACTTTCTTTTGCGCGTTGATTGTTTAAGTAGATTTGGAAGGTTTGTATTTTACCAAGGGGTAACACTAGAGGGTATCCATTTTTGGAAGCAGGTATGACATTACGTACTACTGCTGGATTTAAAAATAAGAGTTCATCTAAGTTTATGCTAACAAACTCAGCTACATCTTTCAAATCCAAAAGTTTTTTTACCATTACTGTATCTGTCACATACAAACTATAAGGAGATGCATCTTTACGTAAATTGTGTTCAGGGAAATGGTTCATCACATAAACAGCAGCAATAAATAAAGGAACATAAGCATGAGCTTCTTCTGGCAAGTATTGAACTATTTTCCAATAGTCTGTTTCTCCTCCTGCTCTCTTAATGGCTTTATTGACAGTACCTTCTCCACAATTATAAGCCGCAATAACTAAATACCAATCTTTATAAGTTTGGAATAAATTATCTAGATGTTTTACAGCTACTTCTGTAGACAATAAAGGATCACGTCTTTCATCAATATAAGAGTTTGCTTCTAAGCCATACATCCGACCTGTTCCATAGGGTAATTGCCATAAACCTACCGCTCCACTTTCTGAACGAGCATGAGGCATTAGTGCCGACTCAATGATAGGTAAATACTTCAGTTCCATTGGTAAACCATGTCGATCAAGAGCCTCTTCAAAAACAGGAAAATACATTTCTGTTTTTGAAAGCATCGTTTCCACTTGTCCTCTTCTTTCTTCCACAAACATTTTGATAAAGTGTTCTACTTTATCATTATAAACCATTGGAATAATTGTAGGTAAGGTCATGACCCGTTGTCGATATTCCTCAGAAGTATAAGTGGGAACCTCTTCAGGTGAAAAAGGATAGACCTTTGTTTCTAATGGGCCTTGTAATATTTTATGTTTTTTTATTATATCCTCCTGTTCAAAAGTTTGATATAAATTATCATTCTCCATATCAGCAGGACCGATATTGCCAGTTACCACTTTTTGGGTAGTTGTAGTAGTTGTTTTATTAACACCTGTCATATCAGCAGGACCGATATTACCTGTAATTACTTTTGGACTTGCTGGAACAATCTCACTTGTAGTAGTTGAAGGTCCAATATTGCCAGTTACCACTTTTGGAGGAGTGCTTGTAGTTGTTTTGTTAACACCTGTCATATCACTAGGACCAATATTGCCCGTAATTACTTTGGGGCTTGCTTTAATAGTCTCACTCGTAGTAGTTGAAGGACTAATATTACCAGTTACAACTCTTGAAGGAGATGTACTTATAGTTGAAGAATTAACACTGCCCGTTACTACTCTTGGAGGCATGCTCGAAGGACCAATGTTACCAGTAATTATTTTAGGAGTTGTTTTAGCAACAGTAGCAGGAGTGCCTGTTTCAATATGTCCCTTATAAACAGCATTTGTAGGAATTGGATCAGCTATAGGTCTTACTGCATTATCTTTTACAACAACTTTACCAACTGGAGAGGAAGAATTAACTTTCATCTTTTCCACATCATCAGATTCCTTTATTCCAAAACCAATTTCATTAGGATTTGTTGTAGTAGGACCAGTATAGTTTTCTTGGACTTGTTTATCGGTATCTATCTCCTCAACAGGAGTCGTCTTTTTCTCAACAATTTTCGTTTCTTCTTTTTTAATACTTGGTGTTTGTTTCAATACTCCTCCAGAACCTCCAGAAGAGAAGTCCATTTGTTTGATGGCTCCGTCCTCATAAATACTCACACCATCGTCTTTGCTTTGTTGCTTATCTGAACGATTCGTATTAGAAGGTTCTTCTATATCTTCATCTTCAGATACACTATCAAAATTCATTTCTTCACCACCATATTCATATTTATTTTTCTCTACAGGCTGGGGATTGGCTCCACCTGACTGCGCAAAAGTATCTACTCCACAAAAAAAGAAGAGTAGGACAAGCAAACAGGTTAAGTATTTATTAAAGATCATTTTGGTTGTTTTAATAAACTATATACTAGAGGCGGCTTGAAAGGGCGATTAAAATCCAATATAGACTTTAGAGGCTGTCTTGATTTTACAATCAGGCTTAGAAAAAGCATCTTTTTCACCCCAATTTTGCCTTTTTTTGGTACGTAGCTCTGCTATGCATCTCAAAAAAGCCTACATTGGAGCAAAAAATCTAGCTTTTCCAGCTCCAATTCTAAAATCAAGACAGCCTCTTATATAAAATTAGTGTCTTTTTTACAGAAATTTAAGGATTCTGTTATTTTTCCATCAGATGATGTGCAAAAGCTAGCAAATTGGCTTCTTCTCCAGCATCAGCCATCAATTGTAAACCAAAAGGCATCATATTAGAATGACTAAATAAGGGCAGGGAAAGAGCTGGCATACCCACCAAGTTAGCCTGTACGGTATAAATATCCGCTAAATACATAGCAATTGGATCTTGGTACTTGCTATCTCCCAAATCAAAAGCAGTTGTAGGAGTAGTAGGTGTAACTATAAAATCAAATGTTTGTAAAATAGCCTTTGTAGCTTCCAAAATAAGACGTCTAGCCTTTTGTGCTTTTGAATAGTAGGCATCATAATAACCCGCACTCAACACAAAAGTTCCTAACATAATTCGCCTTTTTACTTCCTCTCCAAACCCCTCGGTACGACTCGCTCGATATACTTCCTCCATATTCTTTGCTTCTACAGAACGATACCCATATCGAGCACCATCATATCGCGCCAAATTAGAAGAGGCTTCTGCAGTTGTTAAGATATAATAGGTAGGCACTAAATACTCCAAATAAGGAAAACCTACTGCCTGAACTTCATGTCCTTCCGATCGGAGTTGCTCCAAATAATTCATCATTTTCTCCTTAATCTCCTCATCCAAACCTGGATGTTCCATCACTTCTTTCACATAAGCAATTTTAGCTTTCCCTTCAAATGCTAATTGCTGCGAATACAAAGGCACCTCATTTTGTAAAGCCGTACTATCAAAATCATCTTTACCTGCCATTACCTCTAACAGTAAAGCCGCATCAGCTACCGACTTGGTAAGTGGTCCGATTTGGTCAAAAGAAGACGCATACGCAATCAATCCATGACGCGAAATACGCCCATAACTAGGTTTCACCCCTATCACATCACAAAAAGAAGCAGGTTGCCGTACCGATCCTCCAGTATCAGAACCCAATGCAGCCATACACAAACCTGCTTGCACAGCTACTGCCGAAGCTCCCGATGAACCTCCTGGCACTTTTTGCTCATCATAGGCATTTCGAGTAGGTCCAAAAGCTGAATTCTCATTCGTAGACCCCATCGCAAACTCATCACAATTCAATCGTCCAATCACAATTGCATCTGCCGCCATCAATCGTTCAATAGCAGTAGCAGAAAAAAGTGATTCAAACCCCTCCAAAATATTTGATGCAGCAGATACCCGATGCCCTGTTTGGCAAATAACATCTTTCACTCCTATAACGACTCCAAACAGTTTACCCAATGGTTCACCATTAGCCAATTTCTGATCTAAAGCCTTAGCTCTAGTCAATGTTTCTTCTTTATATACTTCCAAAAAGGCATTTAAAGAAGGGCGGGCTTCAATCTGTTGTAAGTAGTAATGTACCAGGTCTTGGCAACTATACTCCCCTTTTATAAGAGCATCTTGAGTGTGAGCAATATTAATAAATGTTTCCAAAGCGTTCTTAATTTTCTATATCAAAAAGAAACACAAAAGTACAGTATCAATAGCAGTATGTACAATACCAAGCAAAAAAATAATGCGCAGCTCCATGAACTGCGCATTATTTCTTACAACATCTTTACTAAAAAGGTCTTTCTACCTTCTTATTTTTCTTTTTCTTCTTTTTTCGTCGCTTTTTATTTTTAGTCTTCTCTGCCTCCTGTTCCATCCTTTCAAACTCTGCAATTTTCTTCAGCATCGCACTTTCAATTTCCTTTGCTTCGGTTTCATCAATTTTACGAGCTACATCTTTAGGTTTGGGTTGATAACTTTTGATATGTGCCTTCGCATCATATCGAAAATGATCTGAACAAATGGTATTCACCCAATCATCACCAATCAATGCAAACAAACATCCATCCGTATCTTCCGATTGTTGAATACGCATAGGCAATACGACTGTATCACCTTGTACCGCCCTCAAACTATAGATTTGCTGTTTTTCTCGGAAAAACATATACAATTTAATATCTCGTCTATTGTCGTGATGCAATATATTTGGACCTGGGTTCAATTCCATATAATCCAAATTATAATTAATAATCGCGGTTGCCGATTCTAAAAAGGGAGGAGTCGGAAAACTATTTAAAGGGACTCCATATGCTTCCAATTTTTCCTGCGCTATACTTGCTTGAGATATCATTGCCAATACCCCTATCAGTAATAAAGCTTTCAGTTGCCTCTTCATAAATTTAGTATTTAAATATGATGGATTATGTTGATTATTTTTTGGGCGTGCCCCCATTTTTCTTTTTTGCCCGTTCATGCGTCCTCGCATGAACTAAAGGCAAAAAAGAAAAATGGGGTCGGGCTATCCGCTTGT
>JAHDHP010000158.1:0-7107 GCA_020631245.1 Bacteroidota bacterium
CTTTATGATCCCGACAAAATGCCCGACGGATTACGCGAAGCCCATCATCAAAATGACCTTGCTGTAGAACGCTGTTACCGCAGCAAACCATTCAGTAGCGATGAAGAACGCTTGGAGTATTTGTTTAAGTTGTATGAGAAAATGATTGCCGATGAGCGTGCCTAATTAATATTGTTTTTTTTATTATTTTTAGGGCGTGCCCCCATTTTGAGTAATCAAAACCTGTCAGGTTTGTTGTAAAGGGCAAGCACAAGGCATTGCCCCCTACAAAACCTGACAGGTTGATTGCTCAAAATGGGGTCGGGCTATCACCTTTAGTAGGCTTCCAAGCTCCTATTCGGCTAGGCACGGGCAGTGTCTTCCGCTGTCAGCCCTGCCCGTGCGAGCCTCATTAGTCGCTCGCTGCGCCTATCTATCGGTTCTATCCCTCACGCGGGAAACGTGCGAAGTGCGAAGATTTACATGCGACGGAAGTACTTTTGTTATATATGATTTGTTTTCAAGTATGTCGCTTTTACAAAGATATAACGCGAAGGAAGTGCGATGTGTGATGAAGGTACTTTTGCCATTCATTATACACAGATGGGATATAAGCCCTGAAGGGGCGACATGACTATAGTAGGTAGTTATACCCGTTAAAAAAGCCCTGAAGGGGCGACATAATCGAGATCGTTGTTAATGATTCTTGCAATCAAAAAACAATGTCGCCACCTTCGGGGCTTGAAAAAAATGCATTCATTTTTTCTACAATAATACCGCCACCTTCGGGGCTTATATCCCATTTGTGTATATGTAATTCTTCTCCGAGGAGGAGACTGCGTGAGGGATAGTAGTGGTAGCTTGGTGAAATAGAAAAGTAGAGAGGCTAGGACTAGCAGGGCTGACAGCGGAAGACACTGCTAGGCGTTTAGCCGAACACTTTTTCTATGAAGCAACTACAAACGGATAGCCCGACCCCATTTTTCTTTTTCGCCTTTAGTTCATGCGAGGACGCATGAACGGGCGAAAAAGAAAAATGGGGGCACGCCCAAAAAAAGAAAAAACTATAAAAATTCGTCGGACGAAAATCGTAAATCGTCGGACGAAAATCGTCAAACGTAAATCGCCAATATGCCCAACGTTATAGAAGTCACTTACGGACAAACAGGTAAAAGCACCAAAAACAATGCACTCGGAATGCGGGAAATGCAAGCCCGTGCCTACGAGGCCAGAGATGCCCAATACTTACTTATCAAAGCACCGCCCGCATCGGGAAAATCGAGAGCTTTGATGTTTTTGGCATTAGACAAACTCCATCAGCAAGACATCCGCAAAGTGATTGTGGCTGTACCCGAACGCTCCATAGGAAGTTCTTTCGCCTTTACGGATCTCACCACCTACGGTTTTTTTAGCGACTGGACACCCAATGACCATTACAACCTTTGTACACCTGGCAGCGACGGCAGCAAAAGCAAGGTAGATGCCTTCCACAACTTCATGGATAATGACGAGCCTATTTTGATCTGTACCCATGCCACGCTTCGCTTTGCCTGCGAAGGATTGGAAGAACAAAAATTCGATCAATGCTTATTGGCGATTGATGAGTTTCACCACGTATCGGCAGATGCAGGCAATAAACTAGGCGAACTATTGCGCGGACTGATGGCAAAATCAAAAGCGCATATTATTGCTATGACAGGTTCCTATTTTAGAGGCGACAGCGTTCCTATTTTATTACCCGAAGATGAAGCGAAATTTCAATCGGTGACTTACGATTATTACGAACAACTCAATGGCTATAATTTTTTGAAATCGCTTGGTATTGGTTATCACTTTTATCAGGGCAGATATACCGAAGCCATTATGGAGGTATTGGATACCGATAAAAAAACGATCTTACATATTCCGAATGTCAACTCGGTCGAGTCTACGAAGCAAAAGGAAAATGAGGTAGATTTTATCATCGGTGCTATTGGGGATGTAGATTATCAAGACAGTGATACGGGGGTAATTTATGTGAAACGTAAGGGAGATGGTAAAGTCCTCAAAGTAGCGGACTTAGTAGAAGACAAGCCCAAAGAGCGCGACAAAATTGTCAACTACCTACGAGACATTGACTCGGTAGAGGATATGGATATTATCATCGCATTGGGCATGGCAAAGGAGGGCTTCGACTGGCCCTATTGCGAACACGCGCTTACGGTAGGTTATCGGGGTTCCCTCACTGAAATCATCCAAATCATTGGTCGTTGTACAAGAGATAGCGATAATAAAACCCACGCTCAATTTACCAACCTCGTCGCCCAACCCGATGCCTCCGATGATGATGTAAAAGTGTCGGTCAATAATATGCTCAAAGCCATTACTGCTTCCTTATTGATGGAACAGGTTTTGGCACCGAGTTTTAAATTTAAAACCAAAATCGACACTATTGACAAGCCGCCTGCGGGTGAAATACATGTGCGCGGTTTGAAAGAACCAAGTACGAAGCGGGTAAAAGAAATCTTAGATTCGGATATAAACGACCTCAAAGCAAGTATCTTGCAAGACCCTGATATGCTCAAAGCGATGCCTGGGAATATTGATCCAGAGGTGATGAATAAGGTATTGGTTCCCAAAGTCATCCGTACCAAATACCCCGATCTAAGCGATGAGGAAATTGAGGAAATACGTCAACATGTGGTATTAGATTCGGTGGTCAAAAATGGAGAAATTAAAGAAACCCAAGACCAGCGTTTTATCCGTATGGCCGATTCTTTTATCAATATCGAAGACCTACATATTGACCTCATTGATAAGATCAACCCTTTCCAAAAAGCCTTTGAAATTCTGTCGAAATCGGTGACGACTCGTACCCTCAAAATCATACAGGAATATATTGCCGTCAATAAGATAAAAATGGATGCGGAAGAGGCGTTAGTACTTTGGCCTAAAGTGCAAGAATTTATGAAAATGTATAATCGCCAGCCAAGCCTTAAATCAAATGATCCACAGGAAGTGCGTATGGCTGAATGTATTGTTTTTTTAAAAGAGGAAAAACGTAAACGCAAGCAAAATGGATGATAAGAAACGTCAACAAATATTGGATCAAATCTTTGCGGATGATCCAATGGGCATTTTGAAGGTAAAGCCCAAAACATCAAGCGCAGCCACTGCCGATGAACGGCTCATTGCTTCCTTTGAAGAAATCAATACCTTTTATGCCGAGCATCAAAAAGAACCGAGTGCGAATATTAGTAGTGTTGCTGAATACCAGCTTTATTCTCGCCTTAAAGGGCTACGAGACAATCTCGAAAATTCGAAGGTGCTAGAACCATATGACAAGTATCACCTACTAAACAACCCCAAGAAAGAAATCACCAGTATTGATGATATTTTTGAGGATGACACTATGGGTATTTTCAATGATGGCGACGATATGGGCTTATTCGATTTTAAACATACTCCTAAACCCAAAACAGAGGAAGAACGTGCCAAAGCTGACTTTGTAGCTAGGCGTAAACCTTGCAAAAACTTCGAAGAATACGAGGAGCGATTTAAGGGCGTACAGCAAGACTTGGCAAGTAAGAAACGAAAGTTGGTGAAGTTCTCCCAAAAGATATTGAAAGCAGGCGATTTCTATGTCCACAATGGCGTGTTGCTCTACCTCGAAAGCGTAGATTATGAAACCAAAGTTCAGCAATTCAAAAGTGGCAGTCGCGTCCGTAAAGATGGCCGTACTCGCTGTATTTTCGAAAACGGTACCGAATCGAAAATGCTGATTCGCTCCCTTTACAAGTTATTGCTCGCCAATGGACAAGCAGTAAGCCAAAATGTAGACAAGGTAGACGAGGACTTCCAAAAGAAGTTCCAGAACATCACTGAGGACGATCAAGCAACAGGTTATATTTATGTGCTTCAGTCCTTGAGTACAGACCCTAAAATCAGTACGATCAAAAACCTGTATAAAATTGGTTATTCTACGACTAAAGTAGCTCAACGTATCAAAAATGCCGAAAAACAGCCTACTTATTTAATGGCTCCCGTGAAGTCTATTAGTGAGTGGCAATGTTATAATCTCAATCCACAAATCTTCGAAAAAATGATGCATGCTTTTTTTGGTACGGCGTGCTTAGACCTTGATATTTTTGATGAAAAGGGGCAACGTCATTCCCCAAGAGAGTGGTTTATAGCTCCGTTAGGGATTATCAATAAGGCGATTGATTTGATTATTAGTGGGGAGATTTCGAAGTATCGGTATGATGTGGAGAATGAGGTGATTGTGGGGATTTAAAAATAAAAAACCCTGACAATCATTCGATTATCAGGGTAATGGAGGTCGGAACCGGACTCGAACCGGTGTACTTGGTTTTGCAGACCAATGCCTAGCCGCTCGGCCATCCGACCATTGGTCCAGCGTTATCCGCTGTGGAGTGCAAATATAGACTAATCTTTTTGATTAGTCAAGACATACACCAAATTAAATTTAAAGAATAAAAGTTCCATCAACAGAAATTTACTAAAAATAAGGTATTGACCGAACTACTAGGCAAGAAAATGCATTCATTTTATGGAGAGAGTGAACTTTTCGATTTTTTTTTCGTCTACAGAAAGGTGGCCTTGTATACAACTAAATGGCCCGTTTTTGCACCCTTTATATTATGTATGTTTATTGTCAAGAAAAGCAAGTCAATCGATTCCTATTATGAAATTATTACGTTCCGTAGTTTTATGTCTAGTTTTTGCATGTTTCACTTCTACTGTATGGGCACAAGAAACCATTGTACAAGGAGTTATTAAAGATGCCGAAACGCAAGAAACCCTTCCTTTTGCCAGTGTCGTGTTTAACAAAACAGGAACTGGTGTGGTCTCCAATATTGATGGTTATTTCGAATTGAAAACGGACGATCTGAGTTTGAAGAAAATTACCATTTCCTTTATTGGATACGAACCTATCAAACAAACAATTACACCTGGGGAAACCCAAACGATCGACATTCAATTGTCACCTGATGCGAAGGTATTAGAGGCGGTTGAAATTCGAGCGACAAAGCGCGTAAAGAAAGATACGGCAGCGATTACCTTATTTCGTCGTATAAGAGCGCAAGCCGAAGCCAATCGCTTTGAGTCGTATGCGTATGAAGATTATAAAAAAACGGAGTTTGACTTATATAATGTTAAAGAGAAGCTCACCAAGCGTAAAGTACTAAAGCCTTTCAATTTTGTATTCGAAAATATGGATACAACCGAGCATGGAAATGCCTTCCTTCCTTTGATGCTTAAAGAAAAAATTGCCGACATTTATTATACCAGTGACCCGAAGAAAACCAAAGAGGTGGTGAAAGCCAGCCAGTTTTCGGGCGTCGATGATATTGACCAATCCGAATTGGTAGAGCAGCTATTTACCGAATTTGAGGTGTATGATAAGGTGATGGTGATTGGTGATAAGGCTTTTGCAAGCCCATTTGGAAAAGGGGCTTTATTGAGTTATAAGTATTTCTTGGCAGATACGGCTTTAGTGGATAATGATACCTGTTATAAATTGCAGTTTACGCCGCGTCGTAAGCAAGACCTTTGTTTTACAGGTTTTGCATGGATCGAAAAGGAATCAGCGGCAGTGAAGTCGATTGAGTTGGAGATTTTGAAGCAAATCAACCTTAATTTTGTGAATGATTTCAAAATCAAGCAGCGATTTAAGCGGGTGAAAGAAAATATTTGGTTTAAGCATTTCGACCAGATGACGATTAGTATGAACGTATTTCAGCGAAAGAAAAAACAAAGTATACGTGTCGTTCAAACTTCTAGTCGGGATAATATCCGTATCAATGAGCCATTGGGGGAAGAGGTCTTTAAAGGAGATAATGTAGAAATTGCTGAAAATGCTTACAAACGGGAAAAGGACTACTGGAAGGAGCATCGACATGAGCATCTCAATAAAAATGAACAACACATTTATACGCTGATGGATCGCGTGCAGGGTACGCGTGCTTATAAAAATTACGAGTGGATAGGACATACCTTGAGTAGTGGGTTTATGCGTTTTGGTCCGATAGAAGTAGGGAAATATCACCAGTTTTATAGCTTCAATGCGCTAGAAGGGCATCGTTTTAAAGTGGGAGCTAGATTGACTCGCAAAATGTTCAAAAATAACATTGAGGCAAATACTTATTTTGCTTGGGGAACAAAAGATAAGCAACTCAAATACCATGTGGGTGTTCGTAAGCACCTCAAAAAGGTGAATAATAAATGGCATATGGTCGGTGGTATGTATCGCTTCGATTGGTCGGCTTATAATAGTAACAGTATGTGGACGAGTCATGATTATACACTTGGTACCTTGTTGCGTAGACAACCATTGGACAATCTGTTTTTGATTCGTAGAGCGAATTTATTCTATGAAAAGGAGTGGGTAAAAGGTTGGTTGACGCGTGTTTCTGCTACTCACAAGAATATCTACTCTTGGCCAGGTACTTATGAGTTTAGTTTACCTGATGAGGGAGGCGAAGGGCCTGCCACAGATATAGACAAGTTTCAAGTTTTTGAGTTGAGTTTGTATAGTCGATATTCGATTGGACAGAAGTTTTTTGCTGATGCCAATGGAGAACAACGTGCCTTAAAAATTGCGAGTCCTGTTTTTGAGTGGTCTTATACCGTTAGCCCCATGGGATTGTTGGGCAGTGACTATAATTACCAAATTCTTACTGCGGGTCTATCACATCGCTTTTCTTCAAAACTAGGACAAACCATTTACCAGGTAAAAGGTGGAAAGGTATTTGGACGTGTACCTTATCCTTTATTACATATCCATCGTGGAAATGAGACTTTTGGTTATGAACGATGGGGCTTCAATCTCATGAATGAACAAGAGTTTGCAAGTGATGTGTGGGGGTCTGTCTACTTCCGCCACAAATTTGATGGACTTATTTTTAATGCGATTCCTTTAATTAAAAAATTAAAACTTCGTTCAGTAGTTGATTTTAGAGCGGTTACAGGCTCTGTAAGTCCAGAAAACAGGAGTTATATGAGTGTCACAAATGGTTTAGGCCCGATTAATGGAGTTTATGCAGAAGCGGGTGTGGGAATTAGTAATATTGCGCGTATCTTGAGCGTAGGTTTTATCTGGCGAGTCACCCAACGTGATAAACCTGA
>JAHDHP010000158.1:7207-9784 GCA_020631245.1 Bacteroidota bacterium
TAAGTAGCCGTACCCAATCCATCTATTCTGTATATGTGATGTTATGAAATTTTTTCATTCATTTGTGTTATGCCTAACCATCTGTTTAGGGTTAAGCATGAGCTGTTCGGCACAAGAAACCATTGTAAAAGGGCATATCAAAGATGCTCAGACACAAGAAGCACTTCCTTTTGCAAGTGTCGTATTTACAAAAACGGGTCATGGAGTAGTCACTGATATAGATGGCTACTTCGAACTCAACACGGATGATCCTAATATCCGCCGCATTTCCATTTCCTTTATTGGGTACAAAACCACCATTGAAAAGATTATTCCCCTCGAAATACAAACGATAGAAATCTTATTGCCACCTGATGCACAAGTGCTTGATGCTGTGGTGATTAAGGGGAGCAAGCGCGTCAAAAAAGATACGGCAGCTATTACCTTATTTCGCCGAGTGCGTGCCCAAGCAGAAGCCCGCCAGATACGTTCCTATGCGTATGAAGATTATACCAAAACGGAGTTTGATTTATACAATATCAAAGAGAAACTTACCAAGCGAAAAATTCTCAAACCTTTTGACTTTATCTTCGAAAATATTGATACGACTGAAGAAGGTAACACTTACCTCCCTTTGATGCTCAAGGAAAAATTAATGGATGTTTATTATTCGAGCAATCCCAAAGGACAAAAGCAAATCATTAAAGCGAGTCAGTTTTCGGGCATTGATGATATTGACCAAACGGAAATGGTGGAGCAATTCTTTACGGAATTTAGGGTGTATGAAAAGGTGATGGTCTTGGGAGATAAAGCCTTTAATAGCCCTTTTGGAAAAGGAGCTTTACTGAGTTATAAATATTTTTTGACAGATACCGCAGTGGTGGAAAATGATACTTGTTATCGATTACAATTTGCTCCGCGTCGCAAGCAAGACCTTTGCTTTGTTGGCTTTGCTTGGATTGAAAAAGAGTCGGCAGCCATCAAGTCAATTGATTTGGAAGTGTTGAAGCAAATTAATTTGAATTTTGTGAGTGATTTCCGAATGAAACAACGATTCAAAAGGGTAGAGGCAGGTGAAAAGCAAGAGTGGTTTAAGTATTATGATCAGATGACTATCAACTTGAATCCCTTGCAACAAAAGAAAAAACGAAGTGTGCGGGTGGTACAGACATCGAGTCGAAGTAATATTCAACTAAACAAAAATTTTGCAGCAGACAAAATAACGGGTGATAATGAGGAGGTAGAACCGTTGGCATACGAACGAGGGGCGGATTATTGGGCGGAGCATCGCCATACAGACCTTGACGAACACGAACAGCATATATATAGCTTAGTAGATCGGGTGCAAGAAACGCGTGCCTATCGCTATTTAGAATGGATGACTCATGCTTCAGCTACTGGCTTTTTTCGTTTTGGACCTTTAGAGTTTGGGAAGCATTACCAATTTTATAGCATTAACGCACTCGAAGGGCATCGCTTCAAGCTAGGAGCAAGATTGACGCGTCAACTATTTAAAGAGAGCCTCGAAGCGAATACCTACCTTGCTTGGGGCACCAAAGATCGACAGTTTAAATACCATGTCGGAATTCGAAAGCACCTCAAACGGGTTAACAAAAAATGGCATATGGTCGGTGGAATGTATCGCTATGATTGGTCGGATTATGCGAGTAATAATATGTGGACGACCCACGATTATACGTTGGTGACGGTATTTCGTAAAACCCCTCTAGATAATCTTTTTTTGATTCGTAAAGCTAATCTTTTCTATGAACGAGAGTGGGTACAGGGTTGGATGACGCGGGTAGCAGTCACCCATAAAAATATCTATTCTTGGCCAGGCACTTATGAATTTAGCTTGCCTGGAGAAGCGGGTGCGCCAGCTACTGATATAGATAAGTTTCAAGTAGTTGATCTTAGTTTTTATAGCCGCTTGGCTATTGGGGAGAAGTTTTTTGCCAATGCAGATGGTGAGCAAAGAGGAATTAATTTGCAAAGCCCTGTCTTGGAGTTTACGTATACTATTAGTCCATTGGGTTTGTTGGGGAGTGATTATAATTACCAAACCTTATCGCTAGGACTTTCGCATCGTTTTGCCACCAAATTAGGGCAAACTATTTATCAAATGCAAGGCGGAAAAGTATTTGGTCGTGTGCCTTATCCTTTACTACATATTCACAAAGGCAATGAGTCTTTTGGCTATGATAAGCGCGGTTTTAACCTAATGAATGAACAGGAGTATGCGAGTGATGTGTGGGCATCTTTCCATTTTCAACACCGTTTTGATGGGTTGATTTTTAATGCGATACCAGTGATTAGACGGCTTAAATTGCGCTCTATGATTGATTTTAGAGCGGCGACAGGCTCGGTGAGTACTGAAAATAGGAGTTATATGACGGTAAGTAATGGCTTAGGTCCTATTAATGGAGTGTATGCGGAGGCGGGTGTGGGTATTAGTAATATTGCACGTATGATGAGTGTGGGCTTTATGTGGCGGTTAACGCAGCGTGATAAGGCGGAAGTGTCTCATTTTGGGATTAAAATGCGCTTTTCTCCTTCCTTCTAATTTTCTTGCTCCTCTACTAATTGTTGAATATGTTC
>JAHDHP010000159.1 GCA_020631245.1 Bacteroidota bacterium
CGTATGAGTATGAAAGTAAAACCGTTATTTTTTAATAATTTGTACTAAGTAAAGATGAAAAAATAAATTGATCAAATATTGCTAGGCTATTTGTTGACAAGACAAGGCGAAAAACGTAGGCATAGCAGTGGGCTTCTGGCGAGGCTTTTCAACGAAGTATTGTTAGCAAAGAGACAGCTAGATTGGTCAATTTATTCTTTCCTCTTTACTAATAAGAACGCAAATACCAAATGCCATCTATTTTTTCCAAGTTCATCGTTTCTTTTTTGGAGGTATTGGGGCCAAACAAAAATTCCACCTGCGCTTCATTACCCACAATGCGTGAGTTAGTAACCTTCGCCCCCTTAAAATAATCCGTAAATTCTGCTTGAGTTTTAGCATCACTTTCTTGCAAGCCACAAATATCTTTCGTATCACCATCTCCTTTTCCATCAGGAGCACACAAACTCACCAATACCCCAAAATCTTGGCGATTTACCGCCTCGAAAATACCCTTCATCACCTTTACTGGATCACTCTGATCTATAAATGCAAGACTTTTACCTTTAAAAATAGAACAGCTACAAGTAAACAGTAAGATCAAAAAGCAAATAGTAAAAGATTGTTTCATCGTATATAGTTGGAGGGGAAAATCAGTCATTGTTTTGCGTTATACATTTGCAGGAACAATGCATTTGATAAAAACATGTATAGCCTGCCTTGTATGGCTGTTAACTTAGTCGCTTATTTTTGTCATAGGAACCACCAGCGAAGACGCTGGCGGTAGCTCCGTCGGACGTTAAATCGTAAATCGTTCAATCGTCTTTCGCGTGAAGGATAGTAGCGGTAGCTTGGTGAAATAGCCGCTTTGTGAAGCAAAGACTAGCAGGGCTGACGGAGGAAGACACTGCTAGGACTATGCTGAACTAGCGGGTATGAACCAACTACAAGCGGATAGCCTGACCTTTTCCTCCTCGTGCCTGTTCATGCGTCCACGCATGAACAGGCGAGGAGGAAAAGGGCACGCCCAAAATACAAAAGACGCAGCACATTTATTTAGTCATCTGGCTAAAATGATGTTGGGAACACAATTGAAAAGCCAAAAACTAATTAAACGACTACGTCTTGAACCTTTTATTAAAAACAACTGAAAACAGCCATTTAAATAATAATGAGGATAAGCTTATACAAAATTACAGGAAATGATTTAGGAAGTCAATTAAAATGAATTAACTTTGTTCGACAAAATATGAAGTTTTTTAGGAAGGTGCTATATTGCATGAAGGTATTGTAGATCAAATAGGTATGCCTAATGATGATATTTTTAACTTAGTTAAATCGCTGACTACCAACGAGAAAAAGTTTTTTAAACATTATGCAGAGCGACAAAAAGGTTCCAAAGTTTATAAAACCTTGTTTTTAGTATTAGATGAGATGGTGGATTATGACCCTGATTTTGTAGCAAGTCAGTTTTCTGGACAACTTCACGTAACGAAAAAATATCTCTTTGATGAGATTTTAAAAAGCTTGCAATTTAAAAATAAGACTATTCAAGATGAATTACAAGCTAGTTTAGCAAATATTGATCGTTTGTATCGAATTGGCTTGTATTTGAAAATGCATCAATATATAAAGCGTGCAAAAAAGATAGCTTTGGCACATGAAGAGTTTGAATTATACTTGTTGTTATTGAATAAAGAGGAGCTTTATTTTACCAGAAAAGAGGCTAAGAAAAGGCAGCAATTATTATTGAGCGTGCAAGATGAAAGGGAGCGTGTTTTGACAATATTATTTAATATACAAGCTGTAAAACGAGTATATACTCAATTATACTTATTTATAAAGGATAAACATATTGCCAGTACACCCGAAGATGATCAAAAACTTGCAGACTTGTTAGATAATGATTGTTTGTTGGAGGAAACACTTTTGTCGGATACGGCTCGAATTTATGCGATTTCATGTGAAATTATCAAGCATCGAATGAGGCAGGAGCATAAAGAAGAATATGAGTTGTCTAGAAAATTGATGATTATTTTTTCGAACCATTCCGAGTTATGTCGTACTCATCAACATCGGTATGTTGCTGAGTTGATCAAGTTTTTTCAAGCATGTTTCCAAAAAAATCAGTTTGAAGAAGCACTAAAGACATATGTAGAATTACAACAAATTCCTGATAAAGGACTCAATGAAAAATTGCAGATTTTTACCTACGCAAGTCCTGCTTTATTACAGTATTATTTGGGTGTAAAAAAAGATTTAAAAGAAGGCATTCCTATTTTGAGAAAATTGGAAAAAGAATATGAGGTTTTTCGCGCTCATTTAAATATAGAGTCGCGAGCTTTGTTTTTGGTGAATGTGATGATGAAAAATATGGAGCTAAAGGATTATTCAATGGCCAAAACGCATAGTTTCGAACTCATGAGTTTTCCTAAAAATAGAATACGAAAAGATATAGGTCGTATGCACCGTATCGTTTCTTTGTTAATGTATTTTGAATCAAAAGACTGGAGCGCGCTACTTTCGCGTGCCCAAAGTGTGTATGATGTAGTTCGAAAGCAACGAAAAGACTTACCAAAATGGGAATGGGAAATGGTGCGCTTTTTTTACCGACTACCCGATACACCAACTGATAAACCTAAGGTGAGAAAATTATTAGTAGAGTTGCATGAAAAAATTACTGAACTTCAAAAGGAGGAGTACGAAGAACGAACCATGAGAACCTTTAATTTTCCTACATGGATACTTGTGGAATTGAAGAATTGGAAATAAAAAATAGAAAATAAATATAATATTCGAATAGACAAGTGAAGCATGAATTATACCTATTATCTCCTGTATAAACCTTATAAAGTACTTAGTCAATTTACGGATGAAGGAACGGGTAATAGAACGCTCGCAACGCTTTATAATTTCCCTAAAGATGTATATCCTGTAGGTAGATTGGATTTAGATAGTGAGGGTTTATTGTTGTTGACCAATGATAAGCACGTCAATCACTATTTATTGAATCCTGCCAATAAGCACCCTCGAACTTACCTCGTACAGGTAGAAGGTATACCAGATGAAAAAGCGTTGCAACAATTGCGCGATGGAGTAGATATTCGGATTCGAAAAAAAACACATCGAACACGTCCTGCAAAGGTGCGTTTATTGAAAGAAGCTCCCTTCGTTCCAGATCGTGATCCGCCAATTCGTTTTCGACAACATATTCCTACTTCTTGGTTGGAAATAACCCTCATAGAAGGTAAAAACCGCCAAGTAAGACGAATGACTGCCACTGTTGATTTTCCAACTCTACGATTAATTCGATCAAAAATTATTAACTTGTCATTTCATGAGCTACAAGTGGGAGAAGTGCGCGCATTGACCAAAGAAGAAGTTAACTTGTTGAAGAATAAAATTAAATAGATAAGGCAGATTAAAAAAAATAAATCCCCAAGTAGACGAAGTCTATTCTCAAGCTAATCAAGGCGTAAAATGAAGGCGATGCAGCGCATCGGCGAGGCTTTACAACACCGAGTAGCTTGGAAAGAGGCAAGTAAAGTTGTGGATTTATTTATTTTAGTTTGCCTAAGTACATAGTATAAAAAAGTATGAGCAAAAAGAAAGAAAGAGTAGGGATCATTCATGAAGATGATGCACTGATTTTAATACATAAGCCCTCTAACACCTTAAGTATTCCTGATCGTTATAATCCTGATGATTTTAACTTGAAAAGTTATTTGAAAAGAGGAGGACGTACTATTTTTGTAGTACATCGCCTAGATCGAGAAACGAGTGGAATTATTTGTTTTGCGAAAACCAAAGAAGCACATAAACATTTGTCCCAACAGTTTAACAAACGGACTATCGTTAAAAAGTATCATGCAGTTGTTGAAGGACAATTGGGAGAAAAGGAAGGAAGTATTAAATTGCCAATCGGTGAAAATCCACATCGTAGAGGAACAATGATGGTAGATCACCGTAATGGGAAACAAGCACATACCGATTATAAATTGCTCGAACAGTTTCAGCATTTCGCACTCCTAGAATTAACCATCCACACAGGGCGTACCCATCAAATTCGTGTACACCTCAAAGAAATAGGTGCTCCATTGGCAGTAGATGCCATTTATGGACGAAGGAGGGAGTTTTTACTATCGGAGGTAAAGAAGCATTACAATGTGAAAAGAAACGATTTCGAGCGACCTATTATTGAACGGAGTACCCTTCATGCCTTTTCCTTAGAATTTGATCACCCAAATACTGAGGAACGTCTTTATTTTGAAGATCCTTATTCGAAGGATATGGGCGTGATGTTGAAGCAATTGAAGAAGTACGATAAAGAGTAGATGGTACTTATTCCATGCCCGTCATTTCTTTACTCATTTCCCACAAACGTTTGGCAATGTCTTTTGAACGTGATATTGGAGAACTCGCTTGAATACGTTTATTGCTAAAATATTTACCCGATACTCCTTTTACTTTCGGAGAAGAAGCCAAATATATACTGGTTGCTGCACCTTGTTCGGGAGTGAGTAAAAAACTACGTCCCAATTTAAATATTCTACTAAAAAACCAACCTGAAGAATTGCCAATATTGGTGCTTACGGCCCCAGGGTGGAGGCAATTGGCGGTGATGTGGCTGCCTTTAAGTTTGCGAGCTAATTCGTAGGTAAAAAGTATATTGCAAAGCTTAGAAATCGCATAGGCCTGCATCTTACTAAACCGTTTTTCGGCTTGCAAATTATTCCAGTCAAATTGATTTACCCAACGATGCGCAGCGGAAGAAACATTTACAATACGAGCTTCAGGAGCCGCTTTTAGAAGGTCTAGCATGAGGTGAGTAAACAAAAAATAACCTAAGTGATTGACTGCAAAGGTCATTTCAAAACCATCAATCGTCAATTGCCGTTTACTCATAAATAAACCCGCATTATTAATCAATACATCTGCATGTTCAAGTAAGATATGAATATCTTCAGATGCTCGATGTATTTGTCTTTGTTCGGAGAAATCACACAGCACCACATTGATATTACTATTGCCGCTTACTTGAATAATATCTTGCATGGCATCATACGCTTTTTCTTCATTACGACATACCATAATGATATGCGCTCCCATGCCAGCAAGTGCTATTGCCGTTGCTTTTCCTATCCCCGAATTGGCTCCCGTTATGATGACCTTTTTATCTTTCATGAACTTGTTTTTTTATTTTTTGATTGTTATTCAAAATGCACTAATATTGTATTTTCTTAAAAACCACATAAGAAACCTATTTGACTTATATGGTTTTTGATTTAATTTTATGATTATGTACTTAAAAAATGAGTATCTAAATATAAACCTTTAAAATGGCAAACAACGAAGAAGCTCTACAGAACCTACTGGAGGCACTCCGATTTTCTCCAGATAATATTCCGCTCCGCAAACATGTAGCAGACATGCTCCTAAAAATGGGACGTTATAGCGAAGCAGAAGAACATTTGCGAAAAGCATTAGATAGTAGTCCAAGTAGTAAAAACTTAAAACTAGATCTAGCCAATATCTTTTACCTGCAAGATAAGTATTCTCCTGCTTTTGTAATTGTTGAAGAACTATTGGGGGAAGCTACTCCTCCGCCTGTAACATATATGTTGCACGCAAAGTTATTACTAGCGACCGAAAAAGCGCAAGAAGCACAAGAAGAATATCGAAAAGCAACCGCATTAGATAATAGCTTGCGAGATGAGGATTTTGAGCAAAAAATCAAAGAAATTCGCGAAACAACCGAAGACGATTCCAAAAAAGTACCCGTAGAATATAACTTAGACGAAATAGTCGCCGAGGTAGAACGCCCCAAGGTCAACTTTTCGGATGTAGGGGGAATGGACAAGGTGAAAGAAGAAATCGAAATGAAGATCATCCTCCCTATGAAACATCCAGAGATGTACAAGGCCTATGGGAAGACTATTGGAGGGGGTATTTTGATGTATGGCCCTCCTGGATGTGGTAAAACACATTTGGCGAGAGCCACAGCAGGGGAGGTGAATGCAGGTTTTATTTCTGTTGGCATCAATGATGTCTTGGATATGTGGATTGGAAATAGCGAGAAAAACCTACATCAACTATTCGAACTTGCACGCGCACAAACTCCCTGCGTCCTCTTCTTTGATGAGGTAGATGCTTTGGGAGCTAGTCGAACCGATATGCGAAAAAGTGGAGGGCGTCACCTCATCAATCAATTCCTCTCCGAAATGGATGGAATAGATGGCAACAATGATGGAGTACTAATTTTAGCTGCCACTAATACTCCTTGGCATCTCGATACGGCATTCCGTCGCCCAGGTCGATTTGATCGCATGGTATTTGTCGCTCCACCCGATCAAAAAGCACGCGAAAGTATACTTCAAATTTTACTGAAAGAGAAGCCCAGTAAAGGATTGAATTTGAGTAAATTAGCTGCCAAGACCAACGAACTTTCTGGGGCAGATTTAAAAGCCTTAGTCGATGTGGCTATCGAATCAAAATTAATGGATTCATTACGAGCTGGACATCCATTACCTATCGAACAAAAAGATTTGATCAAAGCTTTGGAAAAGGTGCGACCTACCACCAAAGAATGGTTTCAAACGGCTAAGAATTACGCCCTTTATGCCAATGAAAGTGGGCTGTATGATGATATTTTGAAGTATTTGAAAATGTGAGGGCGGTTGAACGATTGAACGGTGAAATGGTTAAACGTAAATCGTTCCACCGTTTAACCGTCCAATCGTTTAACCGTTCCACCGTTTAACCGTCCAGTCGTTTAACCGTTCAACCGTCTCTATGTCCTACGAAAAAGCACAAGTCCTCATCTCCCAACGACGTTTTGATTTAGCCATCAAAGAGCTACGCAAAGCCATTGCCCAAGATATGGACAATAGTTTCGCCCATTCGATGTTGGCCATGTGCTTATCACAAACAGGAGAAGACAAAGAAGCCCTAAAAGAAGCCCAAGAAGGTGTGCGTCTCGATCCGAATGATTCCTACGCCCATTATATTTTATCCAATATCTACCTCAACCAAGAAGAATTTAACTTATCAGAATTGAGTATTCGGGAAGCTCTCCGCCTCAATCCCTATGATGCCGATTACTTACACACTTTAGCGATTAACCTCTTTAATAAAAGGCAATTTGAGGAAGCCCTAGCCGTCATTGATACAGGCTTAGAAATAGAGCCAGAAAACATTGACTGTTTAAATCTCAAAGCACGTTTACTAGTACGCTTAGGACGACAAGAAGAAGCCAATCACTCCTATGATGCCTCCTTGAATCGCGATCCTGATAATGCTATGACCCACACCAGTCAAGGATGGGCATTACTCGAACAAAAAGAATACGAAAAAGCCCTCGAACACTTTCGAGAAGCCCTGCGTCTTGATCCGCAGCTAGAATTTGCGCGAACAGGAATGGTCGAAGCACTCAAAGCCAAACATGTTATTTACCGTTGGTTCCTCCAATTCAATTTCTGGATGGCCAGCAAAACGACAGGTCAACAATACGGCCTCATGATCGGCTTAATTCTAGTGGCTAATTTCATTCCATACCTTATCCCTTTTTATTTGGGATTAGTCTTTTTTACGTGGTTTTCAGACGTGATATTCAACACCTTACTACGTTTCAATCAATACGGAAAACACGCCCTTTCCGATGACCAGTACAAAGCCTCCAATTACTTCCTACTTCTCTTCGGTTTAGGTCTTGGAAGCATCATCGCCTACCAGTTTATCGCCAATCCCTTTTTGCAACAGTTAGGCTATGTCTTATTACTCCTCCTATTTCCTGTATGTGGCACCTTCCGTATGTCGCGCCGTCAAGCCCGACGAAAATCAGGAGTATATCTCATCGGAACCCTCATCGTAGGAGCTGTAGCAGTTGCCTCTACCATCGTCCCCGCATTATTTCCCTTCAAAAACTCCCTTTTCTATTTCTTCATCTTCACCATCGTCGCCTACACTTGGTACGCCTCCTATATTGATCGCTAAAAAAAATAGTTATGGATTACGAAAAGGTGGAGTTGCTCATCGAACATCAACGATATAAACTTGCCAAAAAGGAAATACAACAATTAATGGTTGATAATGGTAATGATGGTTATTTGCATTCATTACTCGCAATATGCCTTCGAAATTTAGGAGAGGTAGAAGCTGCCATTGAAGCCTCCAAAGAAGGTATACGTTTAGATCCAGATGAGTATTTTTCCTACCACAATTTAGCCGAATCTTACCAAGTAGCCGAGCAAACAGAAGACGCCATCAAAACCATCAAAATAGCCTTGTCAATTGACCCACAAGAAGAAGATGGACTTTATCTTTTATCCACTATTTATTTCGAACGTGGTGAGTACCATCAAGCAAACGATGCCATTCAAAAGTGCCTCTCATTATATCCAACAAATTCCACTTTTCTAAGTGCAAAAGCACGAATTCTCACCAATCTAAATCGCCTAGAAGATGCCGAAACATTTTCCAAACTAGCACTAGAAAAAGATCCCAATGATGCCCACAATCATCTCACAAAAGCCAATATGCTTTTAAGTCAAAAAAAGTGGAAAGAAGCACAAGCCTCCTATCTCGATGTTTTGAATATACGCCCTACTTCCCATCAGGCACAATACGGATTACGACGTACCTATCGTTTTGAGTACCTCGCTTATCGAGTTTACCACAACATACACCGTATCATTACAAAATGCTATTTGCTAGTAACACTTGCCCTCTCCTATATCTACTTCATCCATGACCAGCTACTATTTTTCATCGCTTTTGTGGCCGTTCTATTCTTATACTTTCCCGAACCACCAAGTATTATTTTACTATTCGGTACCAAAGAAAAACGCCAAGTAATAGAAAATACCGAAAAGTCAAGAAGCTCCATTTTTTATGTCGGTATAGTAGCAAGTATCCTCTTGCAGTTATTGTTTTATTACCATGCCCTGCCAATCTGGAAAGCAATGAGTTATTTCTTTCTAATGAGCCTTCTGTTTATATTCGGATTAACCGAGCAAAACACCACTAATGCGCAGAAACGAAGCTCTCTACTCTTCGTATTTGTACTTTTAGCAGGACTTTTATACCTGGGCACCCATCTCTTCAATACGTCGGTAGTTACAAGAGCAACAACCAGTACTATTTTTATGGGGCTTGGTATCGCTTATACAAGTCTTCAATTTTATTGGGATCGGCAAAAAACAGGGTTGGCAGAAGATTCAACAACACAGTGAAGCATATTTTTGATGATTATGGACTTGAATAAAGAACGCATAACGCTACCCAATCATGCCGTCATCCAATCACCCAATCATCATTTACTGGGCGTGCCCTTCCACAGGTCTTCGGGAACTATGGGATTGATTCTTTGAGCGCGTAACGCAACCCAATCCCTCAATCCCACAGTCCCTCAATCCCTGCTACAGGTCGGGCTATCCGTTTGTAGTTGTCTCATGGCTACTTGTTCAGCATAGTCCTAGCGGTGTCTTCCGCTGTCAGCCCCGCTAGTCCTTGCTTCACCAAGCATCCATTTCGCCAAGCTACCACTGCTATCCCTCACGCGAAATAGTGATTGTGTTGTTGTGGGATTGTGTTGTTGAGTTAGCGTTACGCACCCATTTCTTAGTTGCCGTCAGCGTCATCGCTGGTGGTTGTTACGACAAATTTCAGCGGCTAGGCTGATAAGCGAATCCCTGATTGGATGGGCTTTTCGAGGAAATAATGATTTACTTTTAACATAGAATACTTTTTTTTTTACCTGAAATGCCTTTTCTTATCACCCAATCACCCAATCACCCAATCACC
>JAHDHP010000160.1 GCA_020631245.1 Bacteroidota bacterium
TCCTAGCAGTGTCTTCCGCTGTCAGCCCTGCTAGTCATTGCTTCACAAAAGCGGCTATTTTACCAAGCTATCGCTACTATCCCTCACGCAAAGACAGTTGTTGTGTTGTTGTGGGATTGTGTTGTTGAGTTAGCGTTACGCACTCATTTCTTAGCTGCTGCCAGCATCTTTGCTGGTGGTTTTCACGACTTATAGCCATTAATGGATATGCTATTATTGTTCGACCTTCAAGTTATACCGCTTCGAACGACGCTTAAAGGCTCGTACACCACCCTCCATTACATCACAAATCTCTTCCTTAATACGGTGGTGTTCAATCGCCCCCATACACAAGACTTCCATATAGCGGCTTTCTGAATTCATGGCTACTACTAACTCTGAATCCCCATTTACAGGAATATTCGCATTGTGGGTGACAATGATAATCTGGCGTTTTTCTTTGGCGCGTCGTAGGCTTTCTACGATGAGGTCGTAGACTAAGTGGTTATCAAGATCGTCTTCGGGTTGGTCGAGGATGAGGGGTTCATCACCATGTGAAAGAATGAAGGTGAGAATGGCAGATGTTTTTTGTCCCGCAGAGGCATTCGACAAGGGTTTGAATTTAGAGGCATTATTCGGTTTATATTTAATGGCTATTTCATCTTCTGGGAATAGGAGTTCAAGTGCATCCATTTGCTCATCGCTCAATTTGCGGATCAAACCTCTAAAGCGTCCGCTAAATTTATCACTATCCACTCCTTGGCGTACCTCATGCATTTGAGCAACTAACTCCCCTATTTTGCGTTGTACTAAACCATTAAAACAGCGATTGACTATCTTATCAATATCTATTTCATAGCCACTATCTTTTTGGATAATATCGCGGAATCGTCGTTCAAAATCCCCTGCATCTCGAAAGGGATTGGCAGACATATTCACCTTTTTACCTGACAAGATTTGCTTGAGAAACTTTTGGCGGGCTTGATTTATTTTTCCTCTAACAGTGAGGTACTGTTTTTGTAATTTTTTCTTCGTCTCTAAATCGAGTTTTAGTTGTTCTTCCTTTCGAGCAATTCCAATGAGTTCTTGTTGACGCTTGTTCACTCCTTGAATCAATTCCTCAAAATTACCTAAATCCTGTTCTTGCATTCCTTCCGCAGCCATTTTAGCTTGAATTTGGGCTAGTGCCTGCTCATTTTGCTCATGATCTTTTTGCCACTGTGTTTCAGCAAGTAGCTTGTTATAGGTCTGTTCTAGGTTTTCGATTTCTTTTTTGAGAGGAGCTAATTGTTGGGTAATTGAAGTTAGAGAAGTTTGCAGTTGCTTGGCAAATGCAGCAATCTCTTTTTGGTAAGGATCTCCAAAAACAGCAGGATCAAATACGAGTGTTTCTAATTGTTTTTCTAGCTCTCCAAAAATACTTTTTTTCTCGGCAAGTTGGACGGCTAATCCCTCTAAGTGTTGTGCTTCTCTAGAAAGTCGCTGCCGATCTTGTAATACCTGTTGAATATTGTGTTCTTGGAAAGCACTAATTTGGGTTTGTAAATCTTGGATTTCCATTTGCAGTTTTCCCTTCGCACCAATTTGTTGTTGGATGGTTCGTATTTTAGCGGTTTGTTCTAGGAATTGTACTCGTGTATTGGCTAAGTCTTCTTTTAAGGTATGTACTTCTGGAATGGCGCGATCTATTCGCTCTCGGAGTGCGTTGGGTTCTTGTGCAATTGCATAAATTTGTTTTTGGGAAAAGATTTCTAGATTGAAAAAGTCAATCATCCCTGATTCTTCTAATAATTCATATACTTTCTTTTCCTCGTTCCAACGCTCTACCACAATATTAGTAGCTTGTCCTTTTTTAGGTGCGCCTGCTTTGATTCGATACAAAAAGTTATTGCGACAACACTCGATACAAATTTCGGAATCTTTGCGTAGAACTCCCTTTTTATCTTTTTTATCTTTTATTTTATAAAACTGTTCTTGATCGTCTTTAATCACCTGCAAATTATCCAGTTCTTCTGATTTATTCATGGCTCCACGAATGAAGCGCAAAATGCTAGATTTTCCACTGCCTCGCCCACCAATCACCGTGGTCATTTGTGGGCTAAAGTCAACGTTTAGGGCTTGTTCCTTGTTGGGTGCAGTAATCTCTGTATTATGTACATAAATCCCCTTGATCCATGTTTTTGGTTTATTATAGGGGCTGTGTGGACAATCAAAGTCGTTGCGAATACGAAACTTAGGCAGCATGAGGGCCTGTCGAAGGCTTTCCAAATTGGGTTGTTCATCCATCTTGATCCAAGTGTATCGACGCCCCATTCCCCATAAGCCATGATAGCTATCGCCTTCTTCATGGGGGTTATCGGAAAAGGTAAGAATGGTTTGTTCTAATTCTTTTGCTTCTTGCACCACTCCATACCACTCTTTTGTGAGGCTTTCGGTAATGCGGGGAGCATTGAGCCGCTTGGTATCATAGTACTCATTCAAAAAAGTTTCTAATTCCTCATTATTACGCACCCGTAGCTTTTCTGGCAAAAATTGGTGATGTACCACTTGTACCGCATGTATATCGGAGCGATTCAGAAAGTCGCGTCGTATGGCTGAACTCGCATAAGCTAGTCCATTATATTCGTCGATATGGGCGGGAATGACTAAGCCACCTTCTTCAGCTGCTAACTGAGCAATGGTTTCTAGGTTTTCATTGGTCTTCGCTCCTTGATGTCCAAACTCATTCCTCCTAATTTTTGCACGAATCAAAAAATCTTCAATGTCGGCACGCGTTTTATCTACATTGAAAAGAACTAATAAATGTATTTTACGATCACTACAAGTAATTTCAGTTCCAGGAAACACGGTTAAGCCAGTACCTTCGGCTGCCTCTTTGATGACGTCAATAAAAGCTCCTGTATTGTGATCGGTAACGGCTACACAATCCAATCCTGCTTCGATGGCCCTTTTTACCCATTGTTCAGGGCTTACGGCTTGATCTCTAAAACAGGTGCTTGCAGGGGTGTGGAGATGTAAATCGCATTTGTACCAACGGGTACCTTTGTAGGAGATGGGAGAGGACATATTTGGTGATTGGGTGACTGGATGATTGAGTGATTGGGTGATTGAGTGATTGGGTGATTGGGTGCGTAACGCCCATCCAATCATGCAGTCATCCAATCACCCAGTCATCGTTTTTTGCGTGAGGGATAGTAGTGGTAGCTAGGCGAAGTGGCTGCCTTGTGAAGCCTGCCCTAGCAGGGCTGACAGCGGAAGACACTGCTAGGGCATTTGGCTGAACAGGCTGCTAGGAGCCTACTACAAACGGATAGCCCGACCCTATTTTTGCCAATCGAAACCTGTCAGCTTGGTAAAACCTAACAGCTTGATTGGCAAAAATAGGGGCACGCCCAAAGCCCTCAAAATCGCATTATAAAGATAATAATTTTAGTTAAAAATAACAATTTTTAGCCGACTTGATTTTTATTATTTAAGGGCTTTTTTATAGTTTATATTTCGGCATTTTATTACTAAAAACCCCACCCCTAGCCCCTCCGAGGAGGGGAATTTTGCAGTGCGTAATAAAAACAATCAATGTTGCCCTTCGATGATGACTGTTTCGACCAAATCGCTACCAAAAGAATACGGAATTCGAGCGATAGAATCCATAGGTTTGGTGATAAAAATATTGGCTTTTTTTCCTCTGGCAATACTTCCTAATTCCTCTTGTACTTCCATTGCATAGGCACCATTGATCGTAGCGGCATTGATAGCTTCTTGGGGCAACATGCGCATTTTGATGCAGGCAAGTGATAAGATAAAGGGCATTCGACCTGATGGGGTAGAGCCTGGGTTATAATCAGATGCGAGTGCAACAGGAAGTCCTGCGGCGATCATTTTGCGAGCGGGTGCATAATCGAGATTGAGGAAAAAGGAGGTAGAGGGTAACATCGTGGGCATCGTATTTGACCCTTTGAGGCAGTCGATTTCTACATCGGTCATCGCTTCGAGGTGATCGACGGAGAGGGCATTGTTGGCCACTCCTACTTGTACGCCTCCAGAAACTGCGAGTTCGTTGGCATGTATTTTTGCTTTGAGTCCGTACTTGGCTCCTGCCTTGAGAAGTTGGTCAGTTTCTTCGACCGTAAAAAAGCCTTTATCACAAAAGACATCCATATAATCGGCTAGTCCTTCGTCGGCAATTTGGGGGAGCATTTCATCAATAATGAGGTTGATATAGCCTGCTCGATTGTGTTTGTATTCGAGTGGAATAGCGTGTGCGCCTAGAAAGGTAGCTTTGATGGTCATCTTACTTTTTTGGCGCAACTGCCTGATGACTCGTAGTATTTTGAGTTCACTTTCGAGGGTTAATCCATAACCACTTTTTATTTCGATAGCACCTGTTCCAAAGTTTTTTACCTCTTGTAGTCGTTCCCAAGCATCTTCGAACAATTTTTCTTCGGAGGTGTTTTGCAAGCGACGAGCTGAATTGAGAATTCCTCCTCCTTTTTGGGCAATCTCTTCATAACTTAGCCCTTTGATTCGATCTACAAACTCCCCTTCTCGGCTTCCTGCATACACAATATGCGTGTGCGAATCGACCCAAGTGGGAAACACGAGTTTATCGGTCACATCTATTACTTGCACTTGATCTGTAGGACTCGGACAGTCTTTCATTTCCCCAAAATCGTGGATCAAGCCATCCTTTATGGACAACCATGCGTTCTTTATACTAGGAAGGATTGCCATTGCAGTACCTGCTACCCACTTTCGAGGATTATTTTCTTCGACTTGAACCAGTTCCCGAATATTTGTTATTAGTAATTGATCGTTAGTTGTAGACATGGTTTCCTGTATATTTTTTTGCAAAGGTATACTTTCATTTTGAAAAAAAGTAACCTACTGATACAACCTTTATCAGGTATTTGTAACCTATTTAAGTGTATTTGACAACATACCAATTTGGATGACAATTACGTAACAAATATTACTATTCATACCATCACTTCAAATTTTATGAAAAACTTATTGATTCTCTTTTTCTGCTTGCTCTATCAAGTAAGCTGGGCACAGGAAAAATTTACCATTAGCGGCTATATTGAAGATGCCTCGACTGGTGAACGGCTAATTGGTGCCAATATCTATGATGCCAAAACGTTGAAAGGTACGACCTCCAATGCATATGGTTTTTATAGTCTTACGCTTCCTAGTGATTCTGTTGATTTGATTGTTTCTTTTATTGGTTATAATAAAATAAAAGAGCGTATAAAATTGGACGCTAATCGCGAACAAACTTTTGAATTGGGGGCTGATGTCTTATTAGATGAGGTAGAAATTACGGCAGAAGAAGCGAGTGAGCAAATCCATGAGAAATCGCAGATGAGTTCGGTGAGTATACCGATGAGTCAGATAAAATCACTTCCTGCCTTTTTAGGAGAGGTAGATGTGATTAAAGCCCTTCAATTATTACCTGGCGTACAATCAGGCTCCGAGGCCTCTAGTGGTTTGTATGTGCGAGGTGGTGGCCCTGATCAAAACTTGATTTTATTGGATGGGGTTCCTGTTTATAATGCGTCTCACCTTTTTGGATTTTTCTCTGTTTTTAATGCGGATGCCATTAATAGTGTCGAATTGATTAAAGGTGGATTCCCTGCTCGTTATGGGGGGCGTTTATCCTCGGTGGTTGATATTCGCATGAAAGAGGGTAATAACAAAAAATTTGGAGCTTCTCTTTCGGTTGGTTTGATTTCTTCCAAACTTACTGTTGAAGGTCCTATTTTCAAAGACAAAACCTCTTTTATTTTATCGGGGCGTCGTACTTATATTGATTTATTGGCTCGTCCTTTTATTTTGGCAGCTAGTGAAGGGGAAGGTGTTGGTGGATATTTTTTCCACGATTTTAATGCGAAGATCAATCACAAGTTTTCGGAAAAGGATCGTCTTTATATTAGTACGTATACAGGGCGTGACAAGTTTTACTTTAGCCAAAAAGAAAAAGATGGAGAATTGAAAGACGAATATAAAGCGGGTTTGGGCTGGGGTAACTGGACAGGTATGATGCGTTGGAATCACGTATTTACTCCTAAGTTGTTTGGTAACTTAACGGCTACTTATAGTAGTTATGACCTCAATACAACCCTTGAATATGAAGAGTCTGATTTTGATGATGAGGGCAATGTAGTAAAAGATCGCTTTAAGGCGGGTTACGAGTCGGGTATTGAAGATTGGGGTGGTAAAATAGATTTTGACTACTCCCCTACTCCTAGTCAATTCATTCGTTTTGGAGCAGGTGTGACACAACATACGTTTAGTCCTGGTGCACGTCAATTTCAACTATCTTCCGATGAAGTGGCCGATATTAGTTTAGATACGATTATTGCAGACAATGAAGTGAAAGCTATCGAAATGGATGCCTATATCGAAGATGACATTAAAATTGGTAGTCGCTTAAAGGTAAACGCTGGTCTTCACTTTTCTGGATTTAGTGTTGATGATGAATTTTACAAAAGTTTTCAGCCGCGTATTTCTGCTCGTTACTTAGTCACCCCTCAACTATCCCTAAAGGCTTCTTATGCCGAAATGCAGCAGTTTATTCACTTATTATCGAATAGTAGTGCGCTTGATTTGCCGAGTGATTTATGGGTTCCTGCTACGGGAAAAGTGAAACCTCAGAAGTCGAGACAAGTAGCAGCAGGACTTGCCCAAACCTTATTTGAAAAGTATGAATTGAGCGTAGAAGGCTACTACAAAACAATGGATAACTTGATCGCTTATTTGGACGGAGCAAGTTATTTTGATGGAGGTAAAGACTGGCAAGATAAGGTAGCTTCAGGAAGTGGGGAAGCTTATGGAGCAGAGTTTTTATTTCAGAAGAAAACAGGTAAAACTACTGGTTGGATTGGTTATACCTTATCGTGGTCGAATCGCCAATTTGATGAACGCATTAATAATGGACAAGCTTTTCCTTACAAATATGACCGTCGCCATGATATAGCGATTGCGCTGATTCACCGATTTAATGATCGGGTGGAGATGTCTGCCAACTGGGTATTTGGTACAGGTAATGCCGTTACCTTACCGATTGCTCGTTATCCGAGAGCCGAATTTACAGATAATACAGATGGATGGGTGAATGCTTTTGGTTATGGTGATGTGAAGCATTTTGATAGTCGTAATGGGTATCGAATGCGTAATTATCACCGTCTTGATTGGGGCTTCAGTTTCTTTAGAAAAAAGAAACGTGGCGAACGTCGTTGGAACTTAGGCTTCTATAATCTATATAGTCGCAAGAATCCATTCTTTATGTTTGAAGATTCACAATACTACCAGGATAGTCAAGGAAATGGAAGATTTAGACGAGTGTATAAGCAAGTAAGCATCTTCCCGATATTACCTTCTTTCTCTTATAATCGTAGTTGGTAATGGTAGTAAAGTATCTTTATAAACATATTCAATCAATCATCCAATTCAATATAAACAAATGAAATCATTCAAATATATAGCCCTTCTTCTGATAGGCACTTTATTTTTTAGTTGTAAAGAAGATTTCTTTACTACTATTGTAGAAGTGGAACTTCCTACCATAGAGAATACACTTGTTGTTAATAGTATTGTTAGAGCTGACAAACCTTTTAATTTTCAACTCTATAAAGCAGTAGAAGTATTAGATAATGAAGCCCAAAGTACACTGGTAGAAAATGGAGTAATAGAGATTTATGAAGGGGAACAATTGTTAGAGACTGTTACACCTACCACCACCGTTAATGTTGATACCTTTGTTAATTGGCCCAATTTGGATACGGTCATTTATACAAACACTCGAATTACTTATGATTCTGAAACGATTGCCGAAACTGGTAAGACCTATGAAATCAAAGCCTCAGCTCCTGACTTTGAGCCTGTTACTGCTGTATCAGCTATTCCTAACAAACCAGTCATCAAAACCATTTATATTAGTGATACGGTAGAAGTTGTTGATTTTTATGGCTACAAAGATGAAAAAATTGAGCTTACCATAGAGATGGAAGATGATATAAATACGGAAGACTATTACTATATTAACCTATCTTCAAAAGAGTTTTTTACAGACCCTTATACTGGCGATGAATTTAATTATAAAAATTCCATTTGTTATGAGTCGTATGATCCTATCTTTAATAGTGTAGAAACTGATCCCGTAGACGTAGAGGCAGCAGCTTGGTACTGCGGATTAGCTGATTTTAATGATAATTTATTCAATGGAAAAACAAAAAAATTCACCCTACTCATCGACACCTATTACTTCAACAACAACTATGGAAATCAAAATAGTGAACGTTTCATTAATGTAGATCTTGGACATACCACCAAAGATTTCTACCTCTATGCTCGCTCTGCCACCTCTCAATCATGGAATGACGGAAATCCATTTGCGGAACCTGTAACGGTCTACTCGAATATCGAAAATGGTTTTGGTATTTTTGCGGGTATTAGTGAAATAAGTATAACATTAGAATAATTTTATGTCCAACACCTCTAAAATAGCTTTTATCCTATTTTACTCTATGAGTATATTCCTTAGTAGTTGCGATGATTTTATAACCACAGTGGTCGAAGTAGATGTAAGCGAGCATAGTCATAAAGTAGTTCTGAATGGCATTTTAGAGGTGGGGCAACCCATCGCTATCGATTTGTTTTATAGCGATCCTATTTTCAAAGACGAATCGGCTGGAAATTCCGTCAATACCATAAAAATTGAAGATGCCCAAATAGAAGTATATGAAGATGGGCAACTCATTGAAACCTTAATTGGTCAGCAGCACGAACATAGAGACAGTTTATTTAATATCCGACTAAATTCTGATGGAGATTATCAGATTTATATAAGACTTATCGGAAATCACTATTTCCGCTATATCAGCCAGGCAATCGTAAAACCAGCTACTGAATATACCCTCAAAGCCAGTTCTCCCGAATATGGCGAAGTTTCAGCCACAACCATTACACCAAGCATCATTCCTTTACAAAGTTGGCAATTTATAGATACCTTAGCTACTCCCAACAATGAAGAATTGATCACCTGTCTTATCGATTTCAAAGACCCCGAACAACAAAGTTATTACGCTTTTCGACTAATGCTCTATCGTGATTTATATCGCACAAATATTCCTCCTGTTCGCTTCAAAAAAAAATGCTTCTATACCGAAGAACCAAGCTTCAATAAAACCGCCAACAGCCCTTTTTCCAATCCATTTTTAGCCAACCGTTACTGTAAGAGCTTGACCTTGTTTAACGATGCCCTTTTTGCTGGTCAACATAAACAATTAGAAATCCTCATCCCGCTCAAACACTTCGAGAATAAGGAAAAAGACATAAACAAAAGAAAGATAAAACTAAGCCTTTATTCCACCAATAAAGATTACTACCTCTACCAACATTCACTAAGCCTACACGATCAAAGTCTCACCAATCCATTTGCCGAACCAGTACCTGTTTATAGCAATACGAGTACGGGTATGGGCATTTTAGCCGCTTTTGTATCCAGTGATTTAATTATTGAAAGCCGTTAATAAGTCAGACATTTTATTATTTTTGGGCGTGCCCCCACTGCGTCTATTTTCGCCCGTTCATGCGTCTTCGCATGAACACCCTATACGCCACATGCGTCCTCGCATGAAACAGTCAAAAATAAACGCAATCGGGTCGGGCTATCCGTTTGTAGTTGGCTCACACCCGCTTGTTCAGCAGATGCCTAGCAGTGTCTTCCGCTGTCAGCCCTGCTAGTCATGGCTTCACAAAAGCGGCTGTTTCACCAAGCTACCACTACTATCCCTCACGCG
>JAHDHP010000161.1 GCA_020631245.1 Bacteroidota bacterium
TAACAATTATATCGCCACCTTCGGGGCTTTTTTTTAATGGGTATGGCCACCCATCTATAATCATGTTGCCCTTTCAGGGCTTTTTTAATGGGTATGGTTATCCAGTATAATGAAGGGTAAAAGTGCTTCCGTCGCACGTCGCACGTTCAATCGTCGCACATTTTTCGCGTGAGGGAGTGTAGTGGTAGCTTGCCGAAATGGGTGCTTTTGTGAAGCAAGGACTAGCAGGGCTGACAGCGGAAGACACTGCTAGGACTATGCTGAACTAGCACCTATGAGGCAACTACAAACGGAAAGCCCGACCCCATTTTTGCCAATCGAAACCTGTCAGCTTGGCAAAACCTAACAGCTTGATTGGCAAAAATGGGGGCACGCCCAGTTATTGATGAATGGGTGATTGGGTGACTGGATGATTGGGTGAAAAGATCGTTTCTAGGAAAACCACTTTTCTTTAATCGTTTTATAGCGCGTTCTACCAATGGGTAAGCGTTCTTCATTTTGGAGGATGAGGCTGTATTTGCTACCTGGTTCGACTGCTATTTCTTTGGCTTCTTGCATACAAACGAGGTAAGATTTGTGGATGCGTTCGAAAGAGTGAGGGAGTAGCTGTTGGAGGCTTTCGAGTGATTTGTTGTGGAGTTCTTTTTTGCCATTTTTGAGATGTAGCTCCGAGTAGATGCCTGCCCCTTTTATATAGCAAATATCATCGACACTGATGAGTTGGCGCATGCCTCTTTTTTTGACAGCCAAAAACTTGGTGTGTGTAGAAACAGTTTGAGTAGCTTGTATACGCTGGCAAGCTTTGGTGAGACGTGCTTCGTCGAAGGGTTTGGGTACGAAATCGAGGACACCATATTCGAAGGCGCGGATGGCTTTTTCTTTATAGGCAGAGATGATAATGGTGTGAAAAGGTTCTGCTACTACTGATTCGAGAATATCGAAGCCATCTTTTCCATTGAGATTGAGGTCGAGAAAAAGGAGGTCGATTTTTTGTTGTTGAATGATTTGTTGCCCTTCTTCTAAACTGTCACACACTTGGATACTACTTGCTTGGTGGGCAAAAATATCGCTTACCATGCGGTGTATGCGCTTGGCAATACGGGCTTCATCTTCGATAATTAAGATATTCATTCTTCTGTGATTTTGATGATGGTTTCCCAGCCTTCATTGGTAGCGTGAGATTGCACTTCCCATTGATTGGGGAAACTTTCTTGTAGTCGTGATTTGATGTATTTCATGCCAGTACCTTCGGGCACATCGGCAATATTCGTAGTAGGTTTAGGGCGTTTTGGAGCAATGGTTTGAAGGGTATATTGCTTGAATTGCTTGGCTTTTTCGTAAATCAAACGGAAGGTGATTTTTCCTTCTTCATTCGGAATACTATGTGTTACCCCATTTTCTACAGCAGTGTGAATAATAGCAGGTGGAATAATTTCATTAGGATCAATATTCACTTCTTCCCAATCATACTGTATTTCTTTACGGTAGCCCATCACGTTTAAATGACTTCGGCACAAGTTGATTTCTTGGGTGATGGGAATGAGTTTATAATCAGCAATTTGATTTAAAATTTCGAACTCACCTGCTAGAGCATGAATAAATTTAACCCCCTCTTTTGGCGACTCTTCTACCCAATCAATCATGGAGGTGAGGGTATTCATAATAAAGTGGGGTCGGATATTCTTTTTTAGGAGTTCGTTTTTCAATCGTTCCGACTCTACAAGGGAGTGTTCATATTGCTGTCGTTCTGCTTGTCGATTGATGGTGAGTAGGTAGAGCATTCCTAACAACATCAATACAAACCAGATGAATACACTTACATCGAAAGTGGAAACAAAATGAAATCTGGCTACATGGGGCATCACAAAATCTATGATTATTCCTATTGTGCAAGCGGCTAGTAATACAAAAGCTCCTTGTTGTTTTTTATAGCAAGCATAAAGGATAATAATCATTGAAAAGATAGTCACGATATTGTGGTGGACAATGGCGAGTGCATCAAAACATTCGTACATACTCCATTCGTAGTAAAGGACGACACCAATCAGTGCTGCGAATAGCCCTTTTTTCCACGGAAATTTGAATTGGAGCATCAAAAATAGTGGAATCAGCACACTAATAGCTGCATGACAATAACCAATAATGACTAATCGTGTTCGTTGAAAAGGATAGGTATAGGCATAAAAATGCTTGGAATATTCCATCATCAATAGTCCAAAGAACACGAGGCAGATGACTCCAAAAATAAGAGATGCTATTTCTTTAGGTCGGTTAATAAATAAAAAGAAGAAGTAGATGGCAGTGATTAAAAAGATGCCAGCAATTAAAAACATATAATTACAAAATTGAAGCCGCCCTTGTAGCAGATATTGATAATCAGATACCATACAATAGGCATGTGAGCTAGGTTCTTTGTAAGATTTCGTAGCGCGTAATGCTAATATATGTTTGCCTGGACTTATTAATGAGTCGGGTAGGGAGAAAAAGCGGTGATATGTACCAGGTATTTCAGGAGAGTGGTCTTGCTTTAGTCGTCCATTTACTCCCAAATACTGCCCATCCCAATAAGCTTCATAAGCAGCAGTAGCACCAATCATGATGCCTTTATTTTTTTCATCTTTAAATTCTTCGGGAAGTTGGACAGAAAGGCGTGCCCAAAAAACGCCTTTATCAGTAACTGGCAAGGTGTCATGATCTTCCCACTGACTCACATCAAAGTCTTTGGCTGCCCAATCCATATCATCTCCAATTTGCACCTTTATATTATTGGGCCAATAGTATGCTTTATGATTATTACAACTACTTAGTAATAATAAAGAAAGGAGAAGGGGGATAATGTATATTCGATTTGTTTTCATGATTTCAAAGATACATGATAAAATAGGTAGGTACATTACCGTTCACAAGCACCATGAGCAGTTCACTAGTATTCCTTCATTTTTCTTGCCAAAGCGGTTATACTTGTAGTCGTTAGGAAAAGGAAAATCATCCTTTAACCCACCCCTAGCCCCTCCGAGGAGGGGAATAAGGCAGTCTTTTATATTTCAATTTAAATAAAAACAAACCATGAAAAAGCAATTGATTTTAATTTGTTCCTTATGCCTACTACCTCTATTTTTATTTGCCCAGTCTGCGAGTAATATTGGAAAAGTTTCGGGTAAATTGGTGAATGAAAAGCTAGAACCCATTCCTTATGCTACGGTTAGTGTGTTTGATATGGAGGAACAGTTTTTGGCTGGAGCTATTACAGATGAAGGAGGTTATTTTGAAGTGATAGAACTACCTTTAGCAGCCTGCATGATTGAAATTAAATCATTGGGCTACAAAACGAAAAAAGCAGGCTTGGAATTGAGTAAAAAAACGAAAAAGGTAGATATTGGAGAAGTGCAAATGGAGTTGGATCAACAACAATTAGAGGCAGTAGAAATTACAGGTGAACAATCCTCTTACAATCTACGACTCGATAAAAAGGTATTTCAAGTAGGAAAAGATATTTTATCGGAAGGAGGTAATGCTATTGATGTGTTAGAACAAGTACCTTTGGTATCGGTTGACCCAAGTGGAACGGTGATGTTAAGAGGTAGTAGTCAAGTACAAATCCTAATCAATGGAAAACGTTCAGGATTGACGATGAACAATGCACTCGAACAAATAGGAAGTGAGAATATTGAACGAGTGGAAGTGATTACCAATCCATCTGCTAGTTTTGATGCCAGTGGCTCGGCAGGAATTATCAATATCATTTTGAAGAAAAAACGCAAAGAAGGCTTGAATGGACAAATCACTGTTGTTGCAGGTATTCCTGCTAATCATATTGTAATGCCAGGCTTCAACTTCCGTAAAGGGAAACTCAACTTGTTTGGAAATTATAGATGGCGATATTCTGATTATAATGGAAATTATAGCATGAAACAAGAAACCTATAATAATGGAAATACCACCTTTTTAGATCATGTAGAAGACGAAGATCGGCATGATGATGGGCGTTCGGGCTACTATGGAGGGGATTATTATTTTAGTGATAAAAGTAGTGTCACCCTTGCGTACTATCGTTCCAAAACCAAAGATACCGATGTCACTCAACTCGATTATCGTATCTGGGATAATAACTCAACAGACTTTGAGATTTTTAGGACTGGTAACTCGGTAGAGAATCGCGCTTACAATCAACTAGAATCTAACTTTAGCCATCACTTTGATGACAAAGGACAAAAGCTCAACCTCGATTTTCAATACGATTTTTGGAATAGTACCAAAGATTGGAATTTAGACACAGAAGGAGATGTAAAGGCGGTCAATACGGGAAAAGCATTGCGTACAACGAACAAAGCGGGGAGTAAGGATTATGTGTTGAGAGGAGATTGGATTAAGCCGCTAACAAAGGGTAGTAAGTTAGAAATGGGCGTAAAATTAGAAAATAGAATTGTGACGAATGACTACCTTGCAGAAATAGAACAAGACAATGAGTGGACAACTTATGATGACATAGATAATGAGTTGGATTATTCCGAACGAATTGGTGCAGCTTATATTCAGTATCAAAATCGGTTTAAGAAATGGGAATACCAGTTGGGAATAAGGTCTGAATATACTCTAATTGATATTGAGGATGTAGAAGCAACCTATACTGATCAAAAGAAGTATATCAACCTTTTCCCTTCTGCTCATTTATCGTATCCTATCAATGAGCAAAACTCGGTACAGTTGAGTTATTCACGTCGTATCAATCGCCCAAGTTTGTGGAGCCTCTATCCTTTTAATGAGATTAAGGACTTTAACTTCCAACAAATCGGTAACCCAAGTCTGAACCCCTCATTTACCAACTCCTATGAATTGTCATTGCTTCATGCCTCTGATAAATGGAGTATCAACCCTTCTATTTTTTGGCGACAGACCAATGACCCCACCCAAGATTACTTGGAGCGAACAGTAGGAGGAATGTTTATCACTAAGCCAGTGAACTTGGATAATCGTAACGAAGCAGGAGCGTCTATTTCGATCAATTATTCACCTGTAAAAATGCTGCGATTAAGTGCCGAAATGAATGCGGCTCGATTCCAAGAAAAGGGAATGTATGAAGGGCAAAATATGGATGCAGAAGCAACGAATTGGGGTTTTAGACTGATTTCTAGTATGCGTTTACCGCTCAATTTAAGATGGCAGGCGATGTTTGCGTATCAAGGGCCAGAACAAAGCGCACAAATTCAATACTTAGGAGCTTATACCCTAAATTCTGGATTGAGTACCAGTTTTTTGGATGATAATTTAAGCGTGAGTTTGCGCGGATTCAATATCCTTAATTCAAGAGTAACCAGGGCTAAAGCAGCGTCGGCTACTTATAAGGCAGAGCAGGAAGGAGCGCGTTATGGAGCAAGATATAGTTTGGGGATTGTGTATAAGATTAATCAAACACCGAAGGATCGGATTAGAGAGGCGAAGAGGGGGAATCGGTAGGTGTTAATTTAAATGCAAAATAAATTTGGATGGTTGACTTTTTGTAATTAAATTGCAAATAAGTCAATCGTTTATATTGTTATGAATCATCTTTTTGGACAACGATTAAAGTTTGCCCGTAAAAAAAAGGGCTACAGTCAGGAAGAATTGGCTGTACATTTAGGTATTACTAAACAGGCAGTTAGTAAGTATGAGAAGGGGCTAATGCAACCATCTAGTAAAATACTTATACAATTATCTCATTTTTTAGGACTTTCTCCTGATTTCTTTTATAAAGATAGTGTTATTAAATTGGAAGGAGTTGCTTTTCGAAAAAAAGCGAAGTTGAGAGGTAAGGCACTAGATAAAATTGAATTTCAAATTATAGATTATCTAGAAAGATATTTAGAACTAGAACAGCTTTTAGACATATCTAATTCGTTTGAGAATCCTATAGTTAATATAGTTATTACTGAAGAATGGGATATTGAAAGTGCTGTAATACAGTTATTGGAAAGTTGGGAACTAGGATTTAATCCTCTGCCGAATATCATTGAAATGCTGGAGGATATTGGAATAAAAGTATTAGAAGTGGATGGTGTTAATGAGTTTGATGGCTTATCTGCATTTGTTAATGAAACTATTCCTGTAATTGTTATTAATAAAAATTTTGATATTGTTCGAAAACGTTTCACGCTATTACATGAATTAGGTCATTTGTTATTGAATATTCCAGAAGAGATACCTCAAAAAAAAGTTGAAAAGTATTGCAATCGTTTTGCTGGTGCAATGTTAATTCCTAAAACTACTTTTATCAAAGAACTTGGTGAAATTCGAAACCAGATAAGTATAGGGGAGTTAATTGAAATAAAAGAATATTATGGAGTTTCTGTGGCTGCGATTGTTTATAGAGCTACTGATTTAGGAATTATTTCAAGAAGTATAAGTAATCGTTTTTGGAAATATCGTAGCAAAGATGAACGCTTTATGAAAGAAACTGTATGGGGAGAATATAAAGGGAAAGAGGAATCGGGAAGGTTTATGCAATTATTGTATAAAGCTATTGCTGAAGAAGTAATTAGTATGAGTAAGGCGGCTTTTTTAATCAATGAGAATGTTGCTACTATTCAACGAAATTTACAAATGGTATAGAATGAGGACGATTGCAATAGGGGATTCTAGTATTTTTATTGATCTGTATCAGTTGGAGATGCTATCTTATTTGGGGAAACTTAAAATAGCTTTAAAAACAACAGACTTTGTTCTCTATGAATTAAGTCTTAATGCACATCAAGATCAAGGAATACATGTGCAAAAAATGGTGGAAAATGGAGTTTTAACGGTTTTAAGTGCTGATGTTTTTGAAATGCAAAAAATAGTAGACCTTAAAAATGTACAAGATAGTTTGTCACTTACAGATTGTTCCGTATGGTATTATGCAAAGAAATTGGATGCAATGTTGCTAACTGGTGATGGTAAACTTCGAAAATCTGCTGAAAAGGATAAGGTAGAAGTACATGGTACACTTTGGATTTTTGATGAATTAATAAAACAGAATGAGATTGCTAAAAGTATTGCAGCACAGAAATTAAAGGAATTGATGGAGCTAAATCCAAGATTACCACAAAAAATATGTAAAGAAAGAATTGCAAATTGGGAAGAGCCTCCCTCATAAAAAAACACTAAAACAAGTCCCAACACCTACTTCACTTTTCACCTCAATACGCCCCCCTAATGCCTCAATTTGTCGCTTAATAAGATGTAGTCCAACACCAGTTCCCTCAATGTGTGGATGAAGTCGCGTATACAATTTAAATAGTTTGTTACCATGTTTCTCCAAATCAATCCCAATCCCATTATCACAAACCCTAATACACACTTGATCTTTATAAGCAACACTAGTAATAGTAAGCGTACATGGCTCTTTTGAAGGATCTCGATACTTAATTGCATTACTAATCAAGTTCATTAAAATGCTATCCACATAAGCTGGGATACTAAAGAGAGTAGGTATTTGTAATTGTGTTTCAATACGTACTTTAGAAGCTTCAATTTGTTTACTAATACTTTGTAGAATTTTCACCAATCGCTGCTCCAATTGTATATGCTGTTTCTTTTCTACTTGACTTTTTTGAATAGACACAACTTTATGTAAATCTTTGATTAGGCGATCCATATTTTGTGCCGAGACCTCCAAGTTATTTATAACCGTTAAGTTAATATCATTATTCAGCTGTTGTTTATCATAAAGCTGAATCAAGCCCAATATATTCGCAACAGGTTCGCGCAAATTGTGGGAGGTGATAAAAGCAAAATGTTGAAGTTCTTGATTACTTTGATTCAGTGCAGAAGTACGTTGCTTTACCTTCTGCTCAAGAATATTATTATGCATTTTGAGCTGTTTTTGAGCAGCTTGTAATAAGTTGCCTTGTCTGGCTAAGTCCTTGTTTTTTTGTTTTATGTCACCCAACAACTGATTGGTCTTACGTTCAAACAGCATATTTTCTGTTTGAAAAATACTTACAAAAAAGATAGTACTAATAAACCCAATGATCAAATTACTTGAAGCCAGAAAATCATTAAATGGTATGATAATACCAGCATCACTGATCATAGGAAATATACGACAAAGTCCAATGCATAAAATGATATAAAGAGAAAGGATTATCTGATATTTGCGCGTATCAAAAAAAACAAAGGTCAATACACCTGTAGAACAAATGAGAAATTCAGCCCCATCATAACCTGCTACTAAGCCAGAAAGAACAACCAATACAAATGGAACAAATATGATGGTATATAAACGTGCTTGTAGAAGCCTATTTTTTTGTTGTAAAAAAATAGGAATAGTGTAGAAGGGTAAACAAAACAATGCTATAACAGCAATGATATAGTTACCCATAAAAAAGCTACTTAAAAAGTGTAAACAGGTGAAAAACAATATAATAAGACATATCTGATTAAGCAGACGGATCCGCTTTTTGCGCGTGTCTGTATACTGTGCTTCAATGCCTATATGAGTAATGATCCGCCATAAACGTTTGATGGACATGAGCTATTGGGTTAGTTGTATTCTTATTTTCCTAAGTTATTATTTATCCATTACTTAGTTATAATAGTTTTGAGGCTAAATTTTATGAATCAGTAAGATATTACAATTGTTATGCCATAGGCTTTTTTATAATGTGAGTGTAAGAATAGTGAATGTTAAGTCACAAAGAAAAGAGAAATGATTTACAAAAACAGCATTTTGGAGATGAAAAAGAGAAGATGTAAATAGGTTTTTTTCAATTGTATATAATATTATTTTATAGTGTGTGGAAGCATACGATATGTGCAACATATACGAATACTCTTAGGAAAGACAGCCTCATAAATAGTTTAGATTGACACTACTTTTCTATTTCAGCAAGCTACCACTACTATCCCTCACGCAATTCCCCTCTTCGGGAGGGGTTAGGGGGGGGAACATGACATCTGTTTATGTGTTGAGTAACTCTCTTAGATAGCCCATTTTAAACGGCTCCAACAAATAATCATAGCCCATCACTCCAAAAATCACCACAATAAGTCCCATTACCAAACCCACCACAATCATCATCTTTCCATAACGTCGTGTTTGTGGTTCAAAGGTAAAATAGCTATCTCCATTAAAATCGTGACTCTTACTAAATCCATAATAAACCCCCATACCCGTACCAGCGAGTAACAAAATATTTAAAAAGACAAATGGTCCAATAAGCATCATACTCATATAAAACAGTATCAAAAGTGGATGCGCCTTTTTCCCTTTATGTAATTCTTCGATTCGCGCCTCTTGAAAAGCCTTCATTTCTGTTTCAGAAATAACAATACCCCGCTGTTGAAGTAATACCTTTGCAATAACCGCGTCACCCATCGCCCACTCATCAGGTTTCAATAAAATTTCCCTTAACTCTTCATCCTCCAACTGATGGAGATGATGATCCGAAAAATCATCACTAGCTGCTAATATTTCCTGTTCAAACAAAACACGGACAGCCTTAAAATCTTTAGGTAATAGCTTCACGGCGATAAGAGGAGCAACATTACTACCTGTATAAATGGGGTCAATCAAATCTGCTTCACCAGATTCAACCACATGCTGAATATCATGATTTTTTAGCAACTCAATAAGAGGAGCAGCTTCTTCTAAAGAAAAATAATTATTAAATACTTGTAAGTCATCCTGATTCAAGATCTTGCTCATAAATGCGGTTTTTGTGAATAAAAAATCGCTACTCATTATTTTCAATG
>JAHDHP010000162.1 GCA_020631245.1 Bacteroidota bacterium
AAGTGAATGAAGGAGTGAGTAGAGACAAGGCATGCCTTGTCTGTACGAGGGAATGAATGATTCCGTGAATGATCAGGAGATTGAGTGACGCTGATGTATTGGGGGGTGTAGGCGTCTCTGACGAAGTAGTGGAGGGCTTTCCAGTTGCCGTAGTAGTCCATACTGGACCAGGAGGCGACGGGCCAGCAGTCGTTGAATTGCCAGTAGAGGGTGCCCATGCAGTAGGGCATGGCGCGGCGATGGGCTTCTATTCCACGTTGGATGCCATTGGCTTGGAGGATTTGACTGATGTAGATGAAGGAGGCGAAATCCTTGGGTTCTTTGTAGTCGCGGGCCATGTATTCTTTGATGAGTTTGTTGCCTCTTGGGTGTTTTTGGTGGACATTCATCACTTTGGAGGCTAGATTCTGATCTTCGGGGAGGGCGAAGCTGTCGATGGTGGATTGCTGGGGGAAGGATTGGAAGCCGTATTCACTCATGAAACGGGGTACTTTTTGGTCGAAGGTTTCGAAGGGTTCGGCGTCGTGCCAGACTCCCCAGTAGTGGGCGTCGCCTTCGAATTGGTGTTGTGGATCACCGCGCCCTAGTTTGGGGGAGGATTCCCAATAGTTGATTTCGGAGTGGTGGTTTTGTACCACTTTGGGGAGGATGTCTTGGAAGACGTCTTGGTAGGCTTTCCAGACTTCTTGTTTTTGTAGGCTGTCGAGGGGGGATTGCCAACCCCAGCGGTGCCAACCTTCGGAGTTTTCATTGTTGCCGCACCAGAGGGCGATGCTGGGGTGGTTGCGTAGGCGTTTTACGTTTTCGATGGCTTCGGCTTTGACATTGGCAAGGAAAGCACTGTCGCCTGGATACATGGCACAGGCGAACATGAAGTCTTGCCAGACGAGGATGCCTTTTTCGTCGCAGAGATCGTAGAAGATGTCGTTTTCGTAGATGCCGCCTCCCCATACGCGGAGCATGTTCATATTGGCGGCTATGGCTTGGTTGAGGATGTGTTCGTAATCGTTACTGTCTACGCGACTTTGGAGATTGTCTTGGGGGATGTAGTTGGCTCCTTTCATGAAGACGGGTACGCCGTTTAACTCGAAGTGGAAGGTGCTGCCTAAGCTGTCTTTTTGGGTGATGAGTCGGATACTGCGTAGTCCTGTACGGGTTTCTTTTTGAGCGATTATTTTGTCTTGTTTGTTTTTGAGATTTACTTGAATATGGTAGAGATGTGGTTCTCCTAATCCATTACTCCACCAGAGCTTGGGATTGGTGATGGAGAGGGGAATACTTGCTTTGTTTATTCCTTTTTGAACGGGAATGGTTTTGGTTGTTGTGGGAAAATCACCTGTTATTTCTACTTCTATTTCTTGAATGGTACTGTCTAATACTTCAAATTCGACTTGGGTGCTAATGTCGGCTTGTTCTTTGTTTACTTGGTGTTGTTGAACGTAGACATTATTTATTTTGGCGGTGTTGGTGGCGATGAGTTGAATCGGTCGCCAAATGCCCATGGTGGTGACTTTTACTCCCCAATCCCAACCAAAATGAAAGCCTGGTTTGCGGGTCATGACGCGTTGCCCTCCTGGGAGTTCGTAGCCTAGTTTCGTCCATTCAGAATTGCTAGTTGGATAGGGGGGCAAAAATTCGATGCGTAGTTGGTTGGTTCCTTTTTTTAGGAGCTTTGTAACGTCTACTTGCCAGGAGCGGAAATAATTGTCTGCTTCTAGGATTTTTTCTTCATTGAGATATACTTTGGCGTAGGTGTCGAGTCCTTGAAAATCGAGTATGATTTGATCACGTTCTAGGAGGTCTTTGCTTACTTCAAAGTTGTTGCGATAGCTCCATTTTTCTTCGGAAACCCATTGTACTTTTTCTTCATGGTCGCGGTAGAAAGGGTCTTCTAGTTTGCCGTTTTCTAGGAGGGTTCGTTGTACGCTGCCGGGGACGATGGCGGGCATCCATTCGGAGGAGCCGTGTTTTTGGAGTTGCCAAGAGTTGGTCAATGAGTGATTGAGTGGATGAGTGATTGAGTGATTTTTGTGCGAGGTGTGAGGTGTGAGGTGCGAGGATTTTTTATTGGTTTTGCAGGCGAATAGAGAGATCAAGAGTAGGAGGATTGGGAATGTGAGGTGTTTGTGTGGCATGGATGTGGGATTAATTGATGATTGGTTGACTGGATGTTTAAAACAATGCGTAACGCTTATCCAATCATCCTGTCATCCAATCATCGTTTTCGCGTGAAGGATAGTAGTGGTAGCTTGCCGTAGACAGAAAGGTAGTGAAGCTTCGACTAGCAGGGCTGACGAAGGAAGACACTGCTAGGCGTTTAGCTGAACACCTTTTCTGCAAGGCAACTACAAACGGATAGCCTGACCCATTTGCAAATCAACTTGGCAGGTTTCGAATAAGAGCCAGACAATTATAACAAGGAGCTAATTTAAACCTGATAAGTTTCGATTTGCAAATGGGGCACGCCCAACAAATGATGATTGGTTGATTGCATGACTGGATGATTGGGTTAGGAAATTGTACTCTATTCAAACATATCAGATTTAAGGCAGTGCCTAGCTTTCAAGATAGCCCTTTCTCGAAATCTGCCATGTTGAAGTACTTAATTCCGCGACATTGGGGGCTAGTTCGAATATTAATGAAATTAAGGTAACTTATAGTGAATACAAAAAAGATTATTAAGTAATTTTACTTTTTTACTTAAGAATCCACATTAAAGCTATGAAAAACCTCGCTTTTTATTTATTACTTATTTGTTTATTGACTGGTGCTTGCCGATCTGGATCGGAGTATCCTGAAACGATAAAGGTGACGGCTTTGCCACAAGATTTGAAGGATCAATTGTATGATCAAGAAAAGGATAATAAGATTCCGAAGTATGTGATTGTGCTGGAGGAGCAGTTGGTGAAGCGAGATTTGGAGGGGGCAACTGCTACTTTGACAGCGATGAAAAGTGCTCCGTTGAATGATTTTCAAAAACATTATGTGTCACTTCGGGAGGTAGATGTAGCTAATTTGGCGGAAGTATTGAAGGAGGAAGCGAATGAAGTAGCACAGGCGGTTCCTGTGGCTCCTGATTCGGATTGGTGGATGGGTTTGTCGAAACAATGGCAGCAAAAGTTATTGGGGGATGAGTTTGGAAAACGAATGTCAGCAAAGGATTTGACTCGTTTATTGAATGAAACAAAGAGTTTTGAGGTGAATCCGAAGGAAGGATATAGTGATTTGAGTCCCTTGAGTGCTTTGAGAAAACTGAAGCGTATTAGTGTTAATAGTAATGATATTGAATCTATTGAACCACTACGTACACTGGCAGAAGTAAGGGTTATTCATGCAGCTTCAAATGCTATTTCTGATATTGATGCACTAGAAAACATGAAAGAGTTGCAGAGTTTGTATGTGGCGAATAATAAGATTGATAACATTGAGGTGGCTCGTAATTTTGGGAAGTTGCGAGAGGTGAATATTAGTAGTAATAAGGTGAAGGATTTGGCTCCACTTTCGAAGGCGGTTTATCTTGAACGAATCATTGCCAATAATAACCCCATCACTGATTTAAGTCCGATTAGTAAGCTCAATTTGCAGGAGGTATATATCTCTCATACGAACATTGTTGACTTGACGCCTCTTGAAAAAATGAAGAATTTGCAGATTTTAAATATCAGTAATACCAAAATTACTAAACTTCCTGCCTTAGAAAATTGTAAGAATATAAAGCAATTGATTTGCCAAAATCACCAACTTGAAAAAGGGCAATTGGAAGCTTTTAAAAAGCTGCATCCCGATTGTAAGGTGGTGGTAGATTGATGTGCGACGATTTATAGGGAAGAGAGAATTCGAGTAATGTTCATTTTATCGTGATTCACAAAAATTACAAAATATTATTCATGCCGAATGTACAGAAAGAAATTCCGAGTTTGGGAGGGAGCGATGCCCTCATTCAACAACAAAAGCTTATTCAGAATCCGATTAATACATTAACTTCTACCAGTCGTCAATTTGATGGTTTGTATACGCTTTATTTGGGATTGGATAAGGTGATATTAACTACTCGCCCTTCTTTTGCGAAGCATATTTTGCAGAAAAATAACCGCAACTATATTAAATCCAAATTAGCTGATCCGTTTAAGGAGATGATGGGTAATGGTTTGTTGACTAGTGAAGGAGCTTATTGGTTGCGTCAACGTCGTTTGATTCAGCCTGGTTTTCATAAGCAGCGTTTGAAGGAATTGACGAATATTATGATTGAGCATACGAATTTGTTTTTGGATCGTTTGTCGAAGAAGGTGGCCGATGGAGGGGCAGATTATCAGCTAGATATTAAGCCTGCAATGATGGAGGTAACCATGAATGTGGTGATGCGTTCTTTGTTTAGTCAGGGGATTTCGGATGAGGAATTGAAGATTGTGGGTGATGGAATTGATCAGTTACAGGAGTATATTATGAAGCAGGTGCGAATGCCTTTGATGAAGCCGTGGTTTAAGCTGAGTGGACAACATCAACATTATCATAAGATATTTAATCAGTTGGATAAATTGATTCACAAAGTAATTGAAGACCGTAAAGAGATGAAAGAGCGTCCAGGTGATTTGTTGACCATGCTTATTGAATCTGTTTATGAGGATACAGGTGAGGGAATGACGAATGAGCAATTGCGCGATGAGAGTTTGATTATGTTTGTAGCAGGGCATGAAACCACTGCTTTGACCATGTCATGGACCTGGTATTTATTGAGTAAGCATCCAGAGGTAACCCAAAAATTATTGGCAGAATATGATCGGGTGATTGGTGATCGAGATGTTCAATTCGAAGATTTAATGCAGCTTACTTATACCGAACAAGTACTCAATGAGTCGATGCGCCTCTACTCTCCTGCTTGGATTTTGGATCGACAAGCATTGGAAGCTGATGAGATTGATGGCTATGAAATCCCAAAGGATATGATTGTCAATTTGTTTGTGTATGGCATGCATCGCGATCCTAAATATTGGGATAAAGCGCATCATTTTATTCCTGAACGATTTTCGAAAGAGAACATGAAAAAGCATGTTCCTTATAGTTTTATTCCTTTTGGAGGTGGCCCTCGTCAATGTATTGGGAAAGCATTTGCTTTGTTTGAGATGAAAATTATTATGGCACAAATGCTGCGTAAATTTCGATTTAAACTGATGAATAAAAAGCCTATTCATTACGAACCAATGATTACGCTGCACCCTAAAGACGATATCTTATTTTCTTTAGAAGCGCGATAAATAAAGAAGAGTAAAAACAACCAAATAAAAAGGGGAGCCATACGGACTCCCCTTTGCTTTTCTATTTAAATTTAATGAGTAACGCTTACTCTACTACTTTGAGAACAGGCTTCATCTGATATCGACCATTTCCCAATTGTTTTACCGATTTTTCTGCATCAAAATCAATCGTTAATTGATTCACCACATCTGCTGTTAGTGGTTTATTTACTTTAATTTTTAAACCAGATTTATCAGCACTAGGAATTTTCAAATCATGTGTCTCCCCATCCGCTACAATATTATTACCTTCTCCCAAAACTAAGCGTATTTGCTTGATAGAGTCGGCTGTCAACTCTACATCTGCAATGAGTGTAGTCAATCCATTTTGGAAGTCTAGTAAGTTGTACATTCCTGCAAGTGTATTCATATCCAAACTATCCTTTCCTTCTTCTCCAGAAAAAATAATTACTTGTTGCAAATCAATATTCACCTCTTCTACATCCAAAGGGGCATCTGTCAACAATATTTGAAGTTGTTTGGTTTGACTCACTTCATCAGGATTCTGATTGATAGGTGTATCATCAATTGTTTTATCACAAGCAATAAAAATGCTTAAAGACACCATTAAAAATAAGCAGAGTAATAGTTTTACATTTCTCATAACACAAAAAATTGGTTAATGGATAAAGAAGTAATACAAGTATGGGTAAAGCAAAGTTAAAACATTAATAACTAACAATCATGAAGATATCGGTAAAATCTTACAGTTTCAATATCATTTATTATCCTTCTCTTACATTGAAAATGAATACATAAGAATAATTTAGGCGTACTTTTTGTACCTACTAAACTACCTGTTATTTTTATTTTTTTCATTTAATATTATTACTCTTAACCCCTTAAAAGATAAGTATCTGATAATCAACAATATTAATAGCATATAGGTCGAAAAAATTATTTTATGTTAGCATTATTACCATAATAGTTTCATCAAGTAATGTATTACAAGGTTGACAATAGTGAACAATTGATCTTTTTTTTTATTAAATTACCAATAAACATGTAATAATAAGCCCTATTTTACTGCCTGATTATCAACTTTTCTTGCCATTCACAGCATGTAATTGTATTTCAATATTAAGAAATACCCTCTTATCCTACCAATCCCTTACCTGCTTTCTTTTTGAAATATAATTCTAATGATAGAGTAAACACCTCTAGAAGGTTTTCTATGAACAACTTACATTTGGTAAATATTGAAACACTGCAGTCTCAGTTAAAACAGGAAACTAGCGATCAAAAACGTCTTCCTATTTTACAAAAATTGGTAAAACGACTTTATCCGAGCGAACTTTCTGCTGCTCAGCAATACGCTGAAGAGGGGCTTCGTATTGCTTTACAAGTCAAAGATAAAAAAGCGACGGCCAATCTTTCCAATATGATTGCTCAAGTATATCGTATTCATGGCAACTTTAAAGCATCTCTCAATCATCTTCAGCAAGCACTTCACATTCAAAAAGAATTAAAAGACAAGATTAATATTGCTAATATTTACAACTCTATTGGGGTCATTCATGAAAATCAAGACAACTATGCAGAAGCCCTCCGATTTTATGCAAAAAGCCTAAATACATTTGAACAACTAAAAAATGAAATGGGACAAGCTAATGTTCGCAATAATATTGGCATTGTACAATTTAAGCGCGGCAATTACATTGCTGCTCTCGAAAACTATTATGCAGCCCTCCAAGTTTATGAATCCTTAAAAGTTGAATCTCAACTAGCTAGTACCTACAATAATATAGGGGTCATTTATAAACGTCAAGGCGACATTACCCGCGCTAGATGTTATTATGACAAATGCCTACACATCAGAAAAAGATTAGGGGATAAATCAGGGATTGCTTTGTCTTTTATGAATATAGGTAACTTACTCAAAGAACAAGGAACATACGAAGAAGCCCTCGAATATCATCAAAATAGCTTACAGTTAAGAAGTAATATTAATGATCGAGAAACGGGTTTTAGTCATTTGAGTATAGCTTCAACATTTCTTAAACTCAAGCAACTAAATGAGTCGGCTAAACACTATCTTGAAGCTTGGCAATTAAGTCAAGAAGTGAAGATAGGCAGTATGGAAGTACAAGCATTGGAAGGCTTAGTACGTATATATTTTATGCACGAACATCCTATGCAAATCGAAGCAATGATTGTTGCTGGGATGGGTGAACAGTATAAAGGTATTGAAGCACTACTCCACCATGCACTTCAAACAGCTGAAAAAATCGAACATACCAACGCTATCAGTACCGTATGTGAAGCTCTAGGCACTCTTTACCAACAAAAAGACGACTTCGAGCAAGCCTTTTTCTATTTAAAAAAACACATCGAATTCAATAAAAAATTACTAGATGCCCAAAAACTAGATGCCATCAATCAGTTACAAAACAAACATGAATTAGATCAACGTGAAAAACTCCAAAAAATCAATAGTGAGCTGGAAGAAACCGTTCGAATACGTACCGAACAACTAACCTATCAAAACTTACAATTAAAAGAATACGCTCGCATTGTAGCACATGACCTCAAAGAACCTGTACGCAATATTAGTACTTTTTCCAACCTTCTAGAACAACGTTTTTCCGATATCTTAGATGAAGAAGGTAAAGAATATTTACACTTTATTCTGTTCAACACTCGCCATATTGACCAATTGCTCAAAGACCTAATGACTTATACTGTACTGAGCAATAATGAAATTGCCGATTGTGCCCCTATATCACTAAACGATATATTATCCAATCTACAACAAATATTATTTTCACGCATTCAGGAAACAGGTACTCATTTAGATATTTCCTCCCTTCCTTCTATCAAAGCACAAGCTACCCATATCAACCAGTTATTTCAAAACCTCCTTCAAAACGCCATTAAATTTAGACGCAAAGATGTACCCTGTGTCATAAAAGTCAATGCGGTTGAACAAGCAACTCATTATTTGTTTTCTATTAAAGATAATGGTATTGGTATTCCTCTATCATTTCAAAAAGAAGTATTCCGTATTTTCAATAGATTAGATAAAAAAAGATTTGAAGGCACAGGAATAGGACTAGCTATTTGCCAAAAAATTATAAGTATGTATGGGGGGGAAATTTGGTTAGAATCACAAGAAGGAGTAGGAACGACTTTCTTTTTTACACTTCCGAAATAATGGGATTGTGGGATTGTGGGATTGTGGGATAAATTAAAATAAACAATTTCTATATACAAAACTAATTAACAGATTTATTTTTCGGGCGTGCCCTGCTACTAAAAAAGCGCAATAGCATTTTATGCTACTGCGCTTTTTTAGTAGCAGGTCGGGCTATCCGTTTGTAGTTGCCTCGTATAAAAGGTGTTCGGCGGATACGCCTAGCAGTGTCTTCCGCTGTCAGCCCTGCTAGTCGTGCCTCACTACCTTTCTACGTCGCCAAGCTACCACTTTTATCCCTCACGCGATAACCGTGCGACGATTGAACGTGCGACGTGCGACGGAAGTACTTTTACTCTTCTTTATACATGATATACTTTCAAATGTGTCACTTTTACAAAGGTATAACGCGAAAATGATGACGGGATGATTGGATAGGACGCTACAATCACCCAGTTATCATTTAAGTTGGCTATTCACAATCCACATTTTTAATTTAGAAGGCAGGCGACTAAATATTGAAAAGAGCAAAGGTAAGGTTCGCCCAGGCACTTTCTTATCTGCCGATTTCTTCAAGGCCCTAAACGCATCTCTAGCCACCACTTCAGGATCTAAAGTACCAAAACCTTCAAATGTACTTGTTTTTTCCATTTTGGCAGCTTGAATAAAAGGTGTGCGTGTCGCAGGAGGACAAATGGTAATTACGCGCACTTTTGATTGTCGCTCTTTTAACTCAAAATTAATCGCTCGACTAAAATTATAGACAAAAGCTTTGGTAGCTCCATAAGTAGCAAAATGCGGATTGGGTTGAAAAGCTGTCACAGAAGAAATATTCATGATCTTACCTGCATCTTTTTGCACCATCTCCTTCAAAAACAATCGAGTCAACTGATATAGATTCAACACATTTAACTGTATCATATTACGCTCGCGATTCATATCAATTTCGTCTACAAAACCATAGACCGCAAAACCTGCATTATTGACCAATATGTCCAATTCCCAAGCATGCTCTTGTACCCAATCATATACCTCTTGTGCTGCACTAATTAGTGACAAATCCTTTTGTAAGGTAATCACTTCTAATCCTTTAGTTTGTAAGGTCAAATATTGTTTGGCCGCAGCCAACTCCTCTTCTAACAAAGAAACTAACAAAATGCGATAGTTTTCTTTTGCAAAAAGCTTGGCCAATTCGAAGCCAATACCCGATGATCCACCAGTAAT
>JAHDHP010000163.1 GCA_020631245.1 Bacteroidota bacterium
TTATTTAGTCAACAGGACTATCCCATTGTCTTGGATATAATTTTATTTTTAACTCCCCTCATTGTAGCAGTTGGGAAACTTGGTTGTTTTTTCTCAGGGCATGGTTGTTATGGACAAGCAACCTCTTTGCCCTGGGGAATGTATTTTATTTATGGATCAAAACCTAGCCTTGTACCAGTTCATCCCACTCCTTTATATGATAGTCTATTACATGTGAGTATTTTTATATTTGCTCTCTATTATCCAAAAAACATAGCCACTTATCTTCCAAGAAGAAGTGCTATTATTCTTTTGATAGCATTGACTTGTATCTTTACTGAGGGATTTCGAACTAATGCGGTAATATTAGGAAATATGAGTTTGGCACAAGTGGTATATGGAATAATGGTAGTAGTAGTTGGGCTTAAACAGTGGTTGCATTTTAAAAGCAAGTCAATATTTGTAAGGATAACCCGCGCAAGAGATAGTAGTGGTAGCTTGGGGATATAGAAATATAATGAGGCTTCACCTAGCAGGGCTGACGAGAGGAAGACACTGCTAGGTGTATAGCCGAATATATTTTCTATGAGACAACTACAAACGAATAGCTCGACCCTTTTCAACTCGTCCGTTCAGGCGTTTTCGCATGAACAGCGAGTTGAAAAGGGATGCGCCCAGAAAATAAATAGTAGAGTGCTTATCAAAATACTTGTTTTTATACCTCACATGAATTTTCTTACACATTCCCACATTCCCACATTCCCACAATCATGCCATTCGACTATAAACAAAGTCAGGCAATACCTTCAGTAATTTTGCCACCAACCACCATCGTTTTGTTATATAAGCTACTTTCTTTTTACGTTTCATAGCTGTTATAATTTGCTTTGCCGCTTTATTGGCAGTTGCAACCCAAAACATATTATCGCCATTTTGCTCAGTCATCGGAGTTTCTACAAAACCAGGGCGGATATCGGTGATAGTAATTCCATTCTTCTTTTTTTGTGCATGAGTGCGTAGCCCCTCCATATAACTACTAATAAAAGCCTTTGTAGCATTATACACTGGAATAAAACTACTACCACGTTCGGCAGCGATAGACGAAATACCTACTATTTGCCCGCCTCCTTGTTCTTCGAAGTATTTATAACCGATATTAGCTAGAGCTGCAAAACCAGTTGCATTAATATCAATGATCGCTTTTTCCTTGTCCCAAGTACGAGTAAAACTACCAATACCCGCATTAAGAATAAGCACATCCATTCCACCCATCTCTTCAATTAGTTGGCTCAAAGTTTCCCTTGCGTCATCAAAATGACTGACATCCATTTTCGCAATGTGTATATTGTTGCCAATTGCTTTTTGAAGGTCTTGTAAAATGTTAACTCTACGTCCGGTAATGCCTACTTGCCAGCCTTCTTTGGCCAACTCTTTTGTGAGTTCTAATCCAATTCCAGAAGTAGCCCCAATAATAATTGCTTTCATAATAACATTATTCAGTAATACGATATGCTTGTGAAGGTAAGTTTTTCCCAAAAAGAATAAAAGCAAGTGTGTGGCAATTTTTGTTAATTTAATTTTGGTTGCTTATATTGTGTTGTCTATGTGGATACTTGTAAATATCTTTTAACTCAAAGTATTGTTTACAATAGCCACTGTGTATTTTTTTTTTTGCTGAATGTACAAGTTTATTTAATGTTTAATTAGGCATTTGAATTTCTTGGCTATTTTTTCGTTTTCTCTTTTCTCTGGCAACTATCTGATAATTAATATTTTACAACTATTTCAGGTTTTTGCTTTTTCCTGTTTATTGTTTGCTATTCAAATTTAATGTACTTACTTGTTCTTTTGGGAAGAAGTAAAGATTGAATTTTTTTACCCAATTTTGGGAGAAGTGCTTATATGCTTTCAAATTAGAGATATACGAAAAATTACACAACCAATTAGTTTAATAATAAATCATCGTAAAAAAATTTACAAAAAAACATAAAGTTATGAATGTGAAAAAAAACGCCTTTCCTTTATTATGTTTGCTATTTTGTCTCCTGTTTGCTTGGCAAGAAAGTATTGCCCAAACTACTGTGACAGAAGGTACCTACGATTTACAATTTAAACCTCCTACCGTTGACTGTACTGGAGAGGTTCCTGTTTATTGTGTGGTTGTACAGATTCGTTCTGCTATACCAAGTGAACAATTTGCTATTGGAGCACATACCGTCTATATCAACTTTGATCCTAATTCAATTCAGTTTAATCCTGGTGTTATCCAACCTTATACTTCGCTCAATTTTGGGGATGGTACTAGATGTGCATTGGGAAATACACAGATTCCTTATTTTGATGCAGATTTTGATTTTATCAACTTCCAGAGTGATGGAACTGCATTAGGAGAAGGGAATATGACAACTAATATGCAGTTACCCAACTTTGGTTGCCCATTAGTTACTGACCAATGGATGGATGTAGGAGAGTTTTGCTTTGAAATTATAGATCTTGAAACACCTACCAGTTTGGTTTTTAATACAGGTTTTACATTAATCAATCTCAATTCAAATGTGCCTGCTCATACACAGGGAGACTTAGATGATTCAGCAGTACAAGCTGCTCCTGCTTGTGTACAGTGTCCTTCTACGGCAGGTTTTACTCCTGCTAGTGGGTCAGAAGATTTATGTAGTTCTAGTTTAAATGTAAACTTACCAAGTGTTCCTATTACAGGAACAGGTAGTGATAATGCCATCTATACTTGGAGCCAAGTATCAGGTCCTGTAGTTACTATTCCTGCAGGTGATAATCCAGCAATTGCTTTACAAAGCAATACGAGTTGTGTGGTAGAGGAGTATGCTTTTAATTTAACAATTACTTGTTCTGATGATCCTGTTGTAAGCTTGGATGGGGGAACTTATAATTACCGTGTTTATCCTGCTCCTACTATTCCTAGTATTAGTATTGTGAGCCAGGGAGCGTCTTGTACTTATGCTATTTCGGCAGCTTGTCCTGATTTAGAAACCTTGAGTGACACCAATGTACCTTCGCAATCAGCAGGAAGTAGTGGCGAGATATTCCCTGTTACAGTTTCGAATGGAATCTGTGGGGATGTACCTTTTAATGTGGCGATCCCTAGTTGTGATGATGCTTGTCCAGTGCAAACCGAAGTAATTACTTCTACTGGACAAACGGATGTTTGTACAACAGAAAACACAGTACAACTACCTAATGTGACGGTTACAGGAGAGAATTCAGGAAAAGCAATATTTACTTGGTCTCAAACTGCTGGACCTACTGTGACAGTTCCTGCTGGCTCAAGGCCTAGTGTAACCTTAGAAGCGAATAATTCAACAAGTTGTGAAATTGTAACTTATACGTTTTCATTGAGTATTGGTTGTACAACTAATGCAGGTACAAGTCTTGTCGGTGGTACTTTTTCATATAATGTTTATCCAGAACCTGGTGAGCCAGAAGTAACTCGTAATGATGATGTATGTACTTATAGTATAGCAACAGATTGTGCTTTTGAAACAACGACTTCTACAGTTGATGATAAGACACCTGGTGATGGCGAAACAACTTTAAGTGTTTCTGTCTCTAATCCAGCATGTGCAGCAAAAGCATTTGATGTAACAGTGTCGGAATGTCCTGCTGAACCAATTGCTTGCCCATTGGGTGGAGATGTTACTAGCTTTGGGACAGAAACTATTGACCTTTGTGCTGGACAAAATACCTTGGACTTGCCTTCTGCAACAGTAGGAGGGAGTAATGCTGGAAATGCAACATATAGCTGGACACAAACTGCTGGACCAACAGTTTCCCTTGATCAAGTCGCAAGTCCTACTATTCAAATTGAAGATTATACGGGTTGTGGAACGGAAACATACACCTTTTCTTTAACCATTGGTTGTGCAGAAGATGCGTCTATATCAATTGATGGGGGAACGGTTACTTACGAAATGTATGGAATCCCTCAAGCTCCTGAAGTTAGAAGGGATAATGATAATTGTGATTATACGATAGTGGCAGTTTGTCCTGACGATGAAGTAACGCCAGCTACCGTTGCTAGTACAGCACCTGGTACTGAACCTTCTTCGATCACTTTAACTGTTATTAATAATAATTGTCCAGATGTTGAAGAAATGTACAATGTAAATGTACCAGCTTGCCCAGGTGGAGGGGGACCAACTTGTCCTACAACAGGTGATGTAGATGTCTTGGCTGTTACTGCCGAATTATGTGGTGATTTGGATAATAGTACTTTTCAATTAAATCCTAGTTCTGTTAGTGGTAGTGGAGCCGCAAATGCTACTTTTTCTTGGAGTCAAACAAGTGGAGCATCTGTAACAATTGGAACAGGAAATAGTCCAGAAATAAATTTGCCAGAAAATACAAGCTGTTCACCAGAAGAATTTGTATTTAGCCTTACAGTTGGTTGTTCAGAAGATGCAAGTGTTAGTATAAATGCTGGTAGTATTTCTATTACTTCCTTTCCTGTAGCTCAAGCACCTACAGTTCAAAAAACAAGTGAAACCTGCTCGTATGTTTTTGTTCCTAATTGTCAAGATGATGTATTAAGTCCTAGTACTATACCTAATCAAACTCCGCCGAGTATTGGACAAACGATTGATGTAACTGTTTCTAATACGGGTTGTTCTCCTCAAAGTTTTACCGTAAATATTCCTGATTGTTCAGAACCAACAAGCGAATGTGCTGAAGAAGGAGATATAGTGGTTTTTGATGAAGAGGATGATATTTGTGGTACCAATGCATCAACTGTTACTTTACCTAATCCTTCTTTTGGTAATAGTACTGCTACATATAGTTGGACACAGACTAGTGGTCCTATTATTGATATACCTGATGGAACCAATCCTACTTTAACTTTGGGGGTAAATACCTCTTGTAGTGAAGTGGTTTATAGTTTTAGATTGACTGTCGGATGTTCTGAAGATCCATCTGTTTCTTATGATGGAGGAATTGTAAGTTATACAGTATATCCAAGACCACAAGCACCTTCTATTTCAAGAATTAGCGGTGATTGTGCTTATGTCATTAATAATAATTGTAATGATGATATTCTTTCGGTCACATCTATACCTAATAAACCACCTGGATTTTTAGGAGAGTTTTTATCTATCGAAGTTTCTAATAGGGGTTGTTCCTCACTAACTTACCAAGTAACTGTGCCTGAATGTCCAGAAGATCAGGTTGATTGTCCATTACAAACCGATATTACGAGCCTTTCAAATGAAACGAGTATTTGTAATAATGTTTCTGGTAATGCGATTACCTTACCAGTTGTTCCTGTTGGTGGAGCCTTTTCAAATAAAGGCGTCTTTACTTGGACACAAATTGCTGGACCTACGGTAAGTGTTCCTGCTGGTGCAAGTCCAACTGTTACTTTATTACAAAATACAAGTTGTGATCCTGTCAATTATATTTTCTCCGTATCAATTGGTTGTACAGATGATGCAAGTTTGAGTTTAATTGGTGGAACTATCGTTTATACTTTATATCCAGAACCCAATACACCAGTTATTACTAAGATAGATGATGTATGTAATTATTCTATTTTTTCAGTTTGTCCTACTGACGTCTTACTCCCTGCTTCTGTACCAAGTTTCCCCGTAGGAACAATTGGTGAGACTTTCAATGTAACAGTGAATAATGCTTTTTGTACAAAGTCTTTTTCATTACCTGTTCCTAGTTGTATTATTCAAACAACCGATTGTCCATTACAATCGGAAGTGGTTCCTTATTCTTCTAGTGCGAACCAATTATGTAACAATCCAGCAGGAAATGAAATTACCTTACCAAATGTAGCGGTAAATGGTGAATTTGCGGTGAATGCTACCTTTACGTGGACACAGTCAGTTGGTCCAAATGTTGCTGTGGGAGCTGGAGCTGCCCCAACTATTTTCTTACCACAAAATAGCTCGTGTGAAGGGGTAAGTTATACCTTTAAATTAACGGTTGGATGTACAGATGATGCTACTTTAGCATTAAATGGTGGAGAAATTACGTTTGTCGTTTATCCAGAACCATTAGCTCCTACTGTTACTCGTTTGAATGCTACTTGTGAATATAGTATTGAGCCAGCTTGTTCGGGAGATATTTTATCGACGGCTTCCATTCCTGCTCAAGATCCAGGTACTGATGGGGCGACTATTTCGATTGAGGTATCTAATGCAGGTTGTTCAGCAGTACCATTTGAGCTTGCTATTCCTGCTTGTCCATCTATTTCTTTCTGTCCAGATCAAGCAGAAGTAACCCCTGTTTCTATTAGTGATGAAATGTGTATTAGTGCTGATTTGAAAATGCCATTGCCATATGCAGTCGTAAGTGGTTCTAATGCTGCCAATGCGAGTTTTACTTGGGAACAAACCAGTGGCCCTGAAGTTGAGATATTGGCAGGTGACGGAGAAGATGAGATAGTACTTGGTAGTAATGAAACTTGTGAGGCTATTACATATACTTTTGCACTAAGAGTGGGATGTTTAGAAGATGAAGGTATTTCACTTAATGGTGGAGCTGTAACGTATATCATTTATCCTGCGATTGAAGCACCTACTCTGGTTCGTTTGAATGAAGTTTGTGAATATAGATTGACAACAGCTTGTCCAAACGATATAGCTAGTCCTGATCCAATTCCAAATCAAGCACCTGGAACGAGTGGTAATACAATAGATGTTGATGTAACGCGTGAAGGATGTAGTACGGCTACCTTTACCTTAGAAATTCCTGAATGTACAGCAACAGCAGTACCTTGTCCTATTGCTGCTGATATTCAAGAAGTAAGTGGTTCTGAAGAGTTTTGTGGAGATAGCGAATATGAAGTGAGTTTACCTGCTGCAACTGTTACAGGTGCAGGAGCAACAAAAGCAGTCTTTACCTGGACCCAATTAGAAGGACCATCTGTCTCTATTGATGGAGGTGCAACACCTACTTTATTATTGAGCAATGACCTTTCTTGTGATGTGATTACTTATACGTTCCAATTGACAGTAGGTTGTATTGATGATGGGGATATTAGTATAGATGCTGGTACTGTGACTTATATTATTTATCCGATGCCACAAGCCCCTATTTTAGAGAATGATGGATTTAATAACTTTACGGTCGTTCCTGCTTGTGAAAACGATGAAACTAGTCCAACTGCTTTCTCCTTAGAAGAAGGTGACGATAATAAGGTCGTCATTTCGGTGGTACCTGGTTCTAGTGTTTTATGTCCTGATACGGATTTTGAATTAGAAGCAGAAATCCTTTCTGTAGATTGTCCAGCAGTTGAATGTAGAGTAATTTATGATCAGTTTAAAACGATCTATTATATCCTTGTAAGAGCATCTGGTGGATTGCCTGAAGCTGGAACTGGGGAGTATACCCTAACTTTAGAAGATGGGACTACTAGCTCACTTGGATTTGATGAATTAGGTGTATTAGGTCCTTTTAGAGTAACCGTATCAGAAGAGTTTGTAGTAATGGTGAGTGATGATTCTCCATGTGATATGGCTGTTTGTAGTAACTTAATTACCACTACGGTTGATCTTGATTTAATTGATTTTAGTGGTGAAGCAATCAATACAGGTAACTTATTATCTTGGACAACTGCTAATGAAGTAGATCACGATTTCTTTACTTTACATCGTTCAACAGATGGTAGCAACTTCATACAAATAGCAACAGTTGATGGAAAAGGAATTGATCTTGAAACAACGACTTATGAATGGATGGATAAAGAAGCTCCTGCTGGTATCAGTTACTATCGTTTAGATATGACAGATACGGATGGAAATACGGTTTCTTCAACAGTCATTTCAATCGTAAGAGGTGAATCCAATGTGACAATAATCAACGTATTACCGATACCGGCAAGCGAATTCTTACACCTCGACTTTGTTAGCCCTATTCAAACACAAGCAACGATCAATATTTATGATTATGCGGGCAAATTGGTGCACACCAAGCAAGTGGATGAAATCAATAATGGCTTGAATTCGGTAGATATTGATGTACAGGCTTTCTCAACAGGCGTTTACTTATTGACTTTACAAATTGGAGATGAGTGGGTGACGAAGAAGTTTGTGAAGGAATAAGAAACGTCCGACGATTAACGGTTGAACGTCCAACGATTTGAAATGTCACGTAAGGAATCTTGCTATCGGCAACTTCTTCGTCGGACGTTCAACCGTTGGATGTCCCATCGTATTTGCGTGAGGGATAATAGCGGTAGCTTGGCGAACTAGCTGCCTTGTGACGCTTCGACTAGCAGGGCTGACAGCGGAAGACACTGCTAGGCGAATGAGCGGAACAGGCGGGTAGGAGACAACTACAAGCGGATAGCCCGACCTCATTTTTGCCTATATCGTTGCCACCAGCGAGGACGCTGGCGGGAGCAACGATATAGGCAAAAATGAGGGCACGCCCAAAAAAAGACTATAAAAAACGTCTCTTGACTAATGTTAAGAGGCGTTTTTATATTTTTAGGGCAGAACTTATAAATACCGATTGAACATCACTATATTTATGCTAAAAGTGATTATTAATGACCCTTCAAGAGTTTCGTCAACGTTATCAATATGCCCCCGATAGAGATTTATTGGGTAAAGGTGGTTTTGCCAAAGTATATAAGGCTTTGGATGTTGTGGAGAATAGGACGGTGGCATTGAAATTTTATCAAGGTAATCCTAATGATAAATATGGAGTGATGGAGGAATTGCGAAAAGCGGTTTCTTTGAATCATCCATCTTTAATTACCTACTATAACGCTATTCAACTTCAAAATGATTCTGCTTTTGAAGATGAAGGAGTACAAGTGGCTATTGTGGAATATGCTAATAGTGGTGATTTTAATGATTTTATTTTGAGTTTCCCAGATACGCCTACGATTTTAAAGGTGATACGAGGCATATTGAAAGGCTTGGATTATTTGCATCAAAATGGTATTGTTCATCGAGATATTAAGCCACAAAATTTATTGATGCATCGTGAAAATAAACAGTGGGTTTGTAAAATTGCGGATTTTGGCTTGGCGAAGCGATTAGATGGGGGAGGGCAGTCTTCTAAATTGATGGGCACGGTCGAGTATATGGCTCCAGAGCAGTTTAACGCTAAAAAATTCGGGATTAATGAGGAGCTTGGAACAAATGTTGATTTGTGGTCTTTGGGGGTGATTATATATGAGTTATTTACTGGAACCTTGCCTTTTGGAAATACAAAAGAAGGAGCTGATCATCGGGAGGTAATGGTAAATATAATGGAAAAGGAGCTAAGCTCAGAAATGAAAAATATTATAGAGCCTTTTCGTTCGTTGATTAAGGCTTGTTTGATAAAATCAGCTACGCAGAGAGTGGCTACCGCAAAAGATTTATTAGCAATTTTAGATGGACACCCGTTGCCAAAGCCTAAAAAAACGGTTAATAAAAGCAATAATCAAATTAGCAAAAACAATCGGAAGGCAACATTTGCAATGCCTAACAGTTTATTAATTGCAGCTAATCTAATATTTACCCCACTCTTTGGCTTTGTGTTATTCTTTTTGGTTAGACATCGAACTATTGATGATGGCACGCAGATATTGAAGATTACCTTTATGTCCGTCATCGTTTGGATAATACTCATCGTTTTATTCTTCCTTTTTGTGATGGATGTGGTGTA
>JAHDHP010000164.1 GCA_020631245.1 Bacteroidota bacterium
AATCCGCTCCCGTCATCATTTTAGTAGTCGGTAAAAAACACTTCACCCACAACGGAGCACCCAATGGAGCCTTCGCCTACGACTGCGGAGCTGCTGCCACCACCCTCTCCCTCCAAGCCACCCAAGAAGGCTTACACCTCCATCAAATGGCAGGCATCCTTCCCGAAAAAGCCGTCGAAACCTTCCAAATCCCCGACGAATTTCAAGTACTCACAGCCATCGCCCTCGGCAAATTAGGAGATTTATCCCGTATCGACGAACAATATCACGCCTCCGAAAAAGCCGAAAGGAGTCGCAAGCCCGTCAGTGAAGTTGTTTTCAAAGAAAAATGGGGGATATAAAAACGTTACGCACAAACTATGTAGAGACGTTACGTGTAACGTCTCGCGTAAGAACGTTATCCATAATATTTTATTAATGTTGGGCGTGCCCCGCAATAATAAGGATTGGAGGAAAGACAACCTAATTTTGAATGAAGCGCGTAACGCTATTCAATCAATCAGTCATTCAATCCTCCAATCCTTATCACTGCGGGTCGGGCTTTCGGCTAATATGTGGCTACTCGCACAGGGTTCGGCATAGTCGTCCCTTGTCTTCGCTCATCCCGCTCAGCCTTCGGTACTCCTTGCCTCACACCCATGCTCCTCACGCCCCATTCCGCCTCTATCCCTCACGCGGAAACCGTGCAACGAATGACGATGAAACGATTGAACGTCAATCACCAAAAGAAGTAAGTGCATCGCACTTATTTATTCCCTTACTTATATTGGTATCTGCTTGTGTAAAAAAGGAATGCAAAAACCCCATCACCTACGAGTTTGAAATTCCTGTTACGCTATCCCCTGCAAAAACTACCTATCAGATAGGAGACACCATAAATATTAGTTCTGTATTTTCGGATGAAGTATTGGAACGTAGAACAGATCAATTTTATCATTTAAAGGATTTTCGGTTTTTTCCAGAAACGTTGGTTGGAAAAATAGATACAGTTAGTGCTATGTCTAAAATTGCAACCTTAAATTTAGGGAGGAAAGTAATTAATAGGTAAAAAATGCCTCATAGAGGCAATATGTTAATAAACAAGAGGCTACCTGACCCGACTCCGCCCAATCACCCCCTCCACCAACAACAAGCTCTCCCCCTGAAAATACCGCCCACGCAACTGCTTCTTATGCAATGCCAGCAACTCGGTATCTTTCATAATAAAACCCTTATGAATCATCTGGCAAACCTTGAAATAACGATCAATATCATATTCACTAGGCAGTGACTTAGCCTGCACCTGTTGCATAAACCGATGAAAAGCGGGAAACTGACAAGTAGCATATTCGGTAGGACTATGTAAAGCCAAGTACTGGCTAATCACCTGATAACCATCATGATAATGATCAATCAGTTTGTGATCCTTTTTTTGAAGCTCCTGAAACAACTCCTTACACTGTTGATGCACCATCTCAATCCGCATTCCCAAAGGGAAATCCTCATCAAACAAATTGCGAAATAGCTGGCGAACCATATCCACATTCAACTCAATAAAGCGCAACATGATCTCTTTGGGATACCAGTTTTTTTGTTTCCAAACATTGTGTAAAGGTGATTCAAAGAGGCTCTTATCATACATTGCTTTAAAGTCGGGAGCATTGATATTCCAATTGTCTTGAAAGTGTTGAAGGGCTTCCCACTTATAATTATCCTTATATTCTCTCGAATTGATATAGGATTTGTAGGAGGCAATTTGTTGGCGGATAAGTTGGGCGTTCATGGACAATGATTGAATGAATGATTGAGCGAATTAGTGAATGAAATATGTTGGAACGATCATCGCACATCGCACGTTGCACCTCGCACATTATTTGATTTTCCACCCCTCTGCCAAATATTGTATCCGCAAGCGAATCGACGCCATCCAAAAGCCGAGCAAGGTAAAACCAATCACAGCGGGATAAAAGACCATTTTCAAGCGATTATCTTGATCCTCGGAGCTAAAAGCAGGATTTCCACCACTACCAGGGTGTAAAGACTCAGTAAGACGAGGAATGATGAAAATAAGAGCGATGTACACAAAGAAAATGATAATATTATAGACTGCACTTACTTTGCCTGATTTGTCTTCATCATCTATAGAACCTCGCAGAATGAAGTAAGCGAAGTACATGAGCATAGCAATGGCAGCAGAGGCTTGTTTGGGGTCATTGCTCCAGGGTTCGCCCCACGTATAATTTGCCCATACCATGCCTGTTGTCAAGCCTAATAAGCCATAAACAATGCCCACACTATTAAGGGCAGAAGTAAGCGCATCATAACGCAAGTCAAAGGTGCGGAGATAAGCGACACTACTCACCAAACCCGCAAATAACAACAAAACCATCCCAAACCACATAGGCACATGATAGTGTAGGTTGCGAGCTGTATGGTCTACAATATCCATATTGGGAATAGGGAAAAGCATTCCCCCAATAAGGGCATAGGTGACTAATACAATAGCGAGGTATTTCCACCAGTCTTTACGGAGAAAGAGGGTTTGCCATTTATTATTTGGTACAATTTCCATGTTTGAAAAACAATTTTGGAAGTGGATAGTTTATCCGCAAAGAATTTTAATCGCGCCAAAGATACGGAAACAAAATGATCGACAAAACCAATAATAAGCCGTCGATGGCAAGTAGAATCAAAAAGTCGATATTGAGGTCAATATCTACTTCTTCTACCAGTGCGGATTTGGATAAAATGACTAATAGCGATAAAATTGGAATGATGACTGGGAAGCTTAAAATGGGCATGATGGTAGCATTATTACCCACTTGTGCAGCAATAGCTGAGAGAATGGTAAAACAGAAAGAAAAACTAATACTTCCTACCACAACAATCCCCATAAATAACGGAAAGTGGACAATAGGATTGCCAAGTAGAATAATATATACTCCTAATGCAATGAGTGCAAGCAAAAGCAGTAAGATTGTATTGTAAATAATTTTGGAAATAAGAACGGAGAGCGGGGAGGCGAGAAGGTAATAATAATAATAGCGCGCTTTGTTTTCTTGTAAGAAACTTTTGGCAACTGCATTGACCGAAGCAAATAAAACTATAATCCAAAACATGGTAGACCACACTAGAGGCTCCATACTTTGAAAGGACATAAAGATGAGCATGACAGTGGAAAAGACATAAAGTAGTACGCCACTAAAACTATATTTTTGTCGCCATTCTAATTGAATTTCTTTGGTGAGTAACCAGCGTATTTCTCGGAGTAATTGCATGTGCCTCAAAGGTACAAAAAAAGCCGTTGACACTTATTGTAAAATAGGTGTCAACGGCTTAACTTATTCAAATTCTATCACGCTTTAAAACTAGAAAGGTGATACCATTCAATTTAACTCAATTACTTTTTCTTGCTTACCTTCAATTGCTGTATCGGTTTGATAGGAATAACCACCGAAGGAGTATATTTCAAAGGAGTAAGAGGCTCTACTGGCTCTTTGATTTGAAAGTCATCATAGTCCAATAAGTCATTACTCACCTTAATAAACCACTCACCTTGTTTGGCTTCATTCAAACTGTAGCTCGTTTTCAAATCATACTCCTTTTCTGCTGCACGCCATGCTGCAAGATGCTCAGTAGCAATCTGTTCTAGTTTCCATTTTTCATAACACTTGAATTCTTGCTTTAATGCTTTCCGCAATTTACGTGCATAGAGTTCGGTGATATCAAAGTGTAATTGTTCATGCTCTAAATAATGTGGGGTCATTGCTTCAGGTTTTACCCATGATTCTTCCTTTCGGAAAATGGCATCAACAGTTACATGTAATTTATCATCCATGCAATAATAACGGTAGGAAATAGCAGAAGAAGTAAGTGCGGCAATTTGGAAATCTTCATAATCAGGATACGCTTGAAAGTCATCCCAAGTAAGTTTACCTCCGTCTCTCCATTTAATACGCTTTTCTTCGGTATCGGGTGGCATGACAGAAGTTTCGAATGAGGTAGAAGGAGGCATCACCTCACTACCTATAATCTCTTGTACACAATGATGATGATGGTGTACGGGTGAATGGTTGGTTGCTGTGCTGTTCATCGTTCCAAACAGCAGCATCATGATCTTAAAATAAACGGATAACATAATGAGGCTTTGGTTTTCAGATTAAACAAAAAATTACTGTTGCTGTATCTATCGGCAAATAGGTAGACGGAATATGACGATAATCCTAAGTAGATGTTGTTAAAAAATAGGAAGTTATTTAATTACAACTACTTATATATAGTTCTGCCATGCTATTATATATCTATAATAAAAAACAGTTTCTTTGGATGGTGTGTTGTGTAAGAAGACTCTAGCTGGGTTAGGTAAGTTTCTGCTATTTATCTTAAGGAACCTTTTAGGTGGGATTCAAAATAAATAGTGGTGTTATATAAGACTTCTTGTACAATTAGGTATAATTATAACAGCAAACTATATACCAGATTGTGTAATTACTATAAAAAAATCTTAAAAATCCAAGCTTATTAATAAAAAAATAAAAAACGAAGCCTAAACGAGCCATTTTTCTGACCTATGCAAAGTCCTCGATGTTTAATAGCTCCTCAAAAAAAGAAAGCGTTTATCGTAAATTAGGTACGATAAACGCTCACTTGAAACTAATATGTTATAAACAAATAATATTAAGACACGCGAACGATCCATCCATGTCGATCCGCTACACGACCAGTTTTGATGCCAATTAGCTCTTCTTTGATGGCTGTCGAAGCTTTACGAGTTTCCATTTCAGGCAAACGATACGTTTGTCCTTGATAACCCAATTCTGCAATGTGCGTGACAGTAGCGGCTGTTCCTACACCAAATGCATCTTCTAATGTTCCAGCTTGATGAGCAGCAAGTACTTCTTTGACACTCACTTTGCGTTCTTCTACCTCAAAATTTTGATCTTTAAATAATTGAATGATACTATCACGTGTAATACCAGGCAAGATAGAGCCACTTAATGCAGGAGTAACCACTTTACCATCTATTATAAAAAATACATTCATCGTACCAATCTCTTCTATATACTCATGCGTTTGACCGTCTGTCCAAAGAATTTGATCATACCCTTCTTTTTTAGCCAATAAGGCAGGGTGTAAGGTCGCAGCATAATTACCAGATGCTTTTACATCACCAGTACCACCACGAAAAGCACGTACAAACTCCTCTTCGATTTTTACCTTTACAGGTTTTCCATAATAAGGACCAGTAGGCCCAATTAAAATGTATAATTGATAGGTGTCAGAAGGGCGAACACCAATAAAGTCATCCGAACCAAAAAGAACAGGACGTATATAAAGGGCACTATCTTCCATATCTGGAATCCAATCCTTATCCATTTGAATTAACTCTTTCAGATAATCGATAAATAAATCTTCCGAAAAAGTAGGCATCCCCAAACGAATCGCCGAAGCATTTAGGCGACGAGCATTTTCTCTTGGACGGAATAATAAAATATCACCTGTATTTACATCGCGATTCGCTTTCATTCCTTCAAAACAGGCTTGTGCATAATGAAGACAGGTTAGTGCAGGGGTAACTTCAATGTTACCAAATGGAATAATGCGAGCATTTTCCCATTGCCCATTTTGGTAGTTGACTGCCAACATGTGATCTGAAAAAACTCGTCCAAATGGAAGATTATTAAAATCTGTCGAAGATAATCTCGACTCCTTTACTCGTTGTACCTTAAGCGTCATTATATTTGTCATATACCTCATTAATTAAATAGGGATGTAAAAATAGTTTGAATAGTATATAGTTAGGCTACTATTTCAAAATAGGCTGCAAAGATAAGTTTAATTAATCAACTTACTTCTTAACTGATAGAATTCTTATTTACTAAAATTAATACAACTATTTAAGCATTTAGTTTTGTAAGCAACAAAAGAATTCCTATAATTTAGGCAAAATGGTATAGCTCATACATAATGCCAAACTTATAATGATATGCCTTTCTAAATAGATAATTGACGAAAAATAAGAACTTTTATTGTCAAATTCATAAATGAAGACCCATTAATAAAGTAAGATGATAGAGAATCACCAAATAGTTGCCTCTTTATATAAAAAAGACCTTTTAGAAGTAAAAGATTGGACATCTATGGATGCCATGGAAGGGGATTATATTAATAAGATAATGATAATTTATGATATTACACAACATGACCTACCTGAAAGTCAGAAAAAATTATTAGATAATATTCTAAAAGCAATAGGCCTACAAACTGATGATATTCAGTTGTTGAATTGGCAACATAGCTCTATCCAACAATTTTGGCAATTAAAAAGAAGCTATCAGCCTAAGCGTATCATTGGTTTTGGTATTAGCCCTCGAACGCTTGGACTTATTATTCATGCCTATAAATACCGCCAGTTTACCTTCGATGAAGTCCCTTTCCTCTTTTCAGATACCTTAGAACAAATCGAATCAGATGTGGCACTAAAAAGAAAACTATGGGTAGCACTACAACAAATGTTTACAATCAATAAAGAAAAATCATGAAACTCATCTTTGCAACAGGTAACCCACACAAAATGAACGAAGTACAAGCCATGTTGGGTGATTTATATACTATTCAAAATCTAAAAGATATAGGTTATTTACACGATATTCCAGAGCCACATGACACCCTCGAAGCCAATGCACTAGAGAAAGCACAGGTGATCTTTAGGGAATATAATGTTAATTGTTTTTCAGAAGATACGGGCTTAGAAATAGATATTCTCAATGGAGAACCTGGCGTGCGTACCGCTCGTTATGCTGGTGAAGAAAAATCGGCAACAGCTAATATGGACTTAGCACTCCAAAAATTAAAAGGAGCCACTAATAGACAAGCTCAATTTAGAACGGTTGTAGCCCTCATTTTAGATGGGAAAGAATACACTTTTGAAGGCATTGCAAGAGGTACGATTAGAACAGAGAAGAGTGGGGAAGAGGGCTTTGGATATGACCCCATTTTTCAACCCAAAGGATATTCCATCACCTTTGCCGAAATGGATAAAGAAAGCAAAAACGCTATTAGTCATCGTGGAAAAGCCATTCAAAAATTAGTCGCTTTTCTACAAGAATACAAGCAAAAAAGTTGAATGTAAAACTTCCAAATAAATATTTTTCACACATTTTAACAATAAACCAATTAAACCCTCCGTTCAAGATTCATTGATTCGCGGATAACCAAACAACCTACAGTCGGTAATGATTAAAAAAAGAAAAAAAACGATTTTTTATCCATTACTTACAACTATTTTTGCTAAATTCATATCTATAAAGAAGCATGATGAGATTTAATCGCACTTCGGAAAAAGACCTAATCAAAGGCTGCATTGCAAGAAAACGCAAATACCAGCAGGCTTTATATGAGCAATCATCGTCTAAGATGTTCTCGATCTGTCTACGTTATGCCAATGATTACCACAGTGCAGAGGATATTTTGCAAGAGGGCTATATCAAAGTTTTCAAAAATATTCACAAATTTCGAAGCGAAGGTTCTTTCGAAGGTTGGATGCGCCGTATCTTTGTTAATACTGCTATTGAGCACTATCGCAAGTCGGTACATATGTATCCTATTTTAGAAGTGAACAATTCTCATTATGATGTTATTGACGATAAGACCATTGAGCATCTAGCTGCAGAAGATTTGATGAAAATGGTACAACAATTGTCGCCTGGTTATCGTACCGTGTTCAACTTGTACGTGGTAGAAGGATATTCTCACAAAGAAGTGGCTAAAATGTTAGGCATTAGTGAGGGAACTTCCAAATCACAATTAGCTAGAGCAAGGTACTTATTACAGAAGAAAGTTTCGCAACTACAGAGTTATTCGAGCAAAAGATATGTCAAATAGGTTTGATGATATTTTTAGGGATCAATTAAGAGATCATAATACCGCACCACCTCCTAGAGTGTGGACGGATATGGTAGATGATCTTCCTATGCCTATTCCTTTTTATAAACAACCAGCTTTTGTTATTAGCTCGTCTATAACATCACTGGTTTTTTTAGCTTTACTCAGCTACTTCTTCCTTGCTCCCCATTCCAACACAATACAAGAAAATTCTCCCAGCTATACACCTAGCAATAATTCCGAATATACGTATAGTTTATTACCTTCCATTGCCAAAGTAGACCGACCCAAACCACAAGTCGCTCCTGCTATAATAGCAATGAATAATAAACCATCAATAGATATTGCTTCTTCACAACAAGCAAATAGAACAGAAGAATCTACTTCCTTACTTGCTGCCGATACACAAGAAGAAAGCCCTGTAATTAATTCATTCGCGTCGTATATTATACCAAGCACTTCGAAGAATACTTCGTCGCAAGTTGCTCTTTTATCTACGACAAAAGGTGTTGCGTCACACGTTGCACCTCAAACGTCGCCAGATAATCCTTCAAAATCTACGTCACAGGTCGCACCTCGCACCTCGCACGATAATCCTTCAATCCTTCAAACCCTCAATCCTTCAAAATCTACGTCGCACCTCGCACCTCGCACCTCGCACGATAATCCCTCAGTCCTTCAATCCCTCAGTCCTTCAGTTCCTCCTTATTACCCTAGCGTAGAAATTGAACAACGAGATCGTCGCCTTCCACAAGCGTCGAATGTGATAGAATCAATAGTAGAGGAAACAAGTACTACAGTTGATGAGCCAATTGTAAGTGCAACAATTATCAATGCAACGAGCAAAGATCAGCCAATCAAACGAACAGTAACAGCCGTTACTCCTTTAAGCCCGATAGCTGATCCTATAAATAATACACAAACAATTTTAGCAACTAATACGACAGAGGAAACCCTAACCGAACGACCTATATCTAAAGAAGATAAGCTTCCTCGTATGGCAAATGCCAATAAGCTTTATTTTGGAACATTTGGAAGCGTTAATAATACGTGGTTACTCGCCAATAAAGGCTTATCTGCAGCAGTGAATAATAAAGGCTTAGATCAAATGCTAGACTTTGGTCATTCTTATGGATTTGTTGTAGGCTACGACATTACCAAAAATTTTGGATTACAAGCAGAGTGGGTACTCAAGTCACATCAAGGACAAAAATTCACCACTTACAATCCACAAAAAGGGGCTCGTCAATATGAAACAGATATTAACTTAATTTATACACAATTCCCTGTCTTACTCAAGTATCGTCGTAGTCGTTACTCTGGTCTAACCAATCAACCAGTTGTTGTCAATTGGACAGCAGGTGTACAATATGGCGTTCTTCGTTCTGCTGGTATTAATGCAGACAACCCAATTTTCCAAGAAGATTTATTGAAGCAAAGCAGTTGGGGCTGGGTACTAGGAGTTGATTATGATATTTACTTTAATAAAAACTACTTCCTATCATTAGGAGCTAGAAGTAGCCTTTCTACCACATCCGATTCCTTTGCACAAATGCGATTCCCAGGAGCTAATCGTACCAATAACCTCCTTATAGGTCTTCGTGCAGGACTTAATTATCGCTTTAATAAATAGAGATTAAATTATTTTTTGGGCGTGCCCCAAATACAAAAAGCGCAATAAGCATTTCATGCTTACTGCGCTTTTTGTATTTGGGTCGGGCTTT
>JAHDHP010000165.1:0-8109 GCA_020631245.1 Bacteroidota bacterium
TTTAATTTTTAGCTTTTTTCATTAATAATTGTAAATCTTTAACGAAATTTATGATGTTTTATTAATGACAATAAAACCATACCTCACATAAGAAATAAAGCTAAGGAGTGATTGATTTTGAATGATCTATCAAAATAGTCGCTCCACTAGAAATTGATCCGCATGAAAGATTCGGTAAACCAACAAATAGACCTCTTTCTTAATCAGGCTAACAACCTGTTTAATACGCAAAAATACCGAAAGGCGAAGGAAATCTATATGGATTTGCACCCGTCTGTCGATTGTAGCGACAGATTGCAGCAATGTGATTTTCATATATTGATTGGCGAAGGAGATGAATACTTTATAAATCAGCAATACGAAAAGTCCATTCAGCACTATCGTAAGGCAATGGACTATAATATAGATACCCCTCTAGCAGAAGAGCGCATTGTCATCAGCCACTTTTGTACCGCTTATCACGAAGCACACCAGGCTTATGATGAAATGAATGAACGCTGGCAGAAGGAAAACTATTCCAAATCTGCCGCAGAACTTTCCTTTGTATTACAACTGTATGAAACAGCCAGAGACCGCCTAGAAGGAGTCGTTATTAAAGATCCTGATGGAAAGGCTTTTGTGAGTAAGCGACTCAGCATCATGGACGATAATTGCCAATTATTACGTCAAGGAATAGACTCGTTTTATCAAGCAGGGGTTCGTTTATTTGAAGAACAAGATTACTTTGCTGCATTAGAGCATTTCCAAGATATACACCCAGTAGTGGATTGCTCGGATTATATGTTGCAGTGTCGTTATTTCTTGGCAGTTAGCAAAGGGGACCAGTCTCTGATGCACGACCAGTTCGAAAAGGCGATTGAGTATTATGAGATGGCTCTCGCAACAGAACAGAATAATGGTCGCGTGGAAGAGCGACTTGCCTTTTGTGATTTTGCAATCCTCGAAAATCAAGCTTCCCAACAATATTTGGTGCTGTCCGAAAAATGGCAGGATGAAAAAGCAGACAAATCAGTACGTGATCTTGCCAAAGTCTTGCAGCTTTGTGAAAAGGCAAAAGCGCAAGCCCCTACCTTACGGTTCCTCAACCAACAAGTAAAAGGAATGCTTTCCCAAGCAATGCGTGGACTGGATGAAAAGATTCAGTTTATTCAGCAGGGGCTTGAAAGTTTCCGTAAAGTTGCCAATACCGCTTTTAATGCAGAGAATTATGTAGGTGCTAAAAAAGGCTATACCGCTCTTTCTTCGGTGATGGATGTTGAGGAAAAAATTAATAAGTGTAATTTCTTTATTGCTGTTGAAAAGGGAGATACGCATCTTTCTCAAAATGAGTTTGACGAGGCAGCCGAACAGTATACCATTGCTGCCAATTGTAATGTAGACAACAACCTTATTCACGAACGTAAACTCATCAGTCAGTTTTACAGCCTCGAAGGTAAAGGAACCAAGCAATTGTCTACGGGAATGCAGAAGTGGGAGGAGAACCAAGAGCAAAGTATTATCGAACTCAATGCGGCTTATAATGCCCTACAAGAAGCAAAAGTGTATGGAGCCGACTTGAAACAGGGAGGAAGTGAATTTGCCCTGACTATTGAAGAGCATTTCGAAGAAATGGATAGTCAATTGCTTCAAATCAAAAATAAATTTAAAGCTTATCGACAATCTACTTTAGATTTCTTTGAGCAAGGAAAATATTTAAAAGCCAAACAACAGTTTGAGCAGATTACGGATAAGATTGATTGTAGCCAAGAAATTGCAGCTTGCGATTTCTATATCCAATTGGATAAAGCGGATCAGTTGCTACTCAACAAACAATATGACAAGGCACTGCCTTTGTATGAAGCAGCTTTGAAATATAGCCTTCAAATTGGGCTGGTAAAAGAGCGTATTAGTACTTGTAACTATGGTATCGCTCAAACTAAAGCAGCAACAACAACGGCTGAAGGGCTTGAAAAGTGGCAACATAACGACTACCCTGCTGCTATTACTATTTTCAAAAAGGCACTCGTACAATTTAAAGATGCGCAACAAGAAAAGCCGAGTATTCAATTTGGTGATGAGAGCATCGTTGCACTAGTAGAAGACATGAACCGTGCGACAGAGAATAGTATTCAGGATATTCAAAAACGCCTCAACAAACAGTACCAAGAAGCAGATAAGTTGTTTGCAGATGCTAAATATTTGCAGGCCAAAAAGCAATATGAGGCTTTACCTATTACGCCACATTGCGCTGAAAAAATAAAAGCTTGTAATTTCCATATCCAACTCAAAAATGGAGATACTTACTTGCTCGATCACGCTTTCCAAGATGCGGCCAGTGCATATCAAGAAGCGCGTGCTTCCCGTGTACACAATGAACTCGTTGAAGAACGTCAAGAGATTGTCCGTTTTTGTGGCTCTGCTCATGAGTTGACAGATCGTTATGTCAGCCAAAAACTGGCAGATACAAAACCCCGAAAAACTGATGATGTCGAAAATTCAGGGGTTTGGAAAAAGCTTAGAGGCATGTTCAATAATAGCCCTCCACCTAGTAAAAGCCCCGAAAAACGAAAAAGTAATGAGGAAAAAGTCAATGAACTCAAAAAATTACTGGGCGAACTAAAAGAAGTCAAAAATATTTATCCCAAAATCAAGTTTGCTGACGAAAAAATTGTCAAATTTGCGTCTGAGAAATTAGACATTGTGTCTAAACTACTCGACGAGCATAGCGAGGAGTTATCTAACTATTATAATGGTGCTGATAAACTTTTTGCTAGTAAGCGATACAATGCTGCTAAAGAAGCTTACGAAAAATTGCATCCAGCTATTGACTGTACGGATGACATCAAAAAGTGTAACTTCTTTATCGACTTGAGTGCCGCCGATAATCTACTCTTACAAAGAGATTATGAAGCGGCTATCGAAGCCTATGAAAAGCTACATAGCCACGAATTAAACCAGCAAATGGTAGCAGATCGTATTGCCGTTTGTAATTTCTGTTTGCTCGAAAAAACATCTGACCAACAGTATCAATTAGGTACCGAAGATTGGAAAAATGAACACTTCGAAAAGGCGGCTACTTTCTTGCAAAAGTCATTGGCGAATATGCAGGAGGCAATCAGCATTGTCGAAAAAGTGGAGCTAGAAGAAGGACCTATTCAGTCATTGGTCAATGGAAAGGGAATCACCCTCAACAGCCGCATCGAAAGTATCAACCGCAAGTTGAAAGATTATGAAGGGGATAACCACTTCAAAGCGGCCAACGAGTTCTTTGATAATAAACAATACCAAGAAGCCAAAAAAATCTATGAGGATTTACACCCTGCGGTCAATTGCTCGCAGAAAATAAAGGCTTGTGAATTTTATATTGCCCTTCAAAAGGCAGATCGCTACATTTATAATAGTGAATATAAAGAAGCAATGGCTTTGTATGACCAAGCCCAAGAGCTAGAAGTCAACTTGCCAATGGTACATGAACGCAAATTGGTACATACGTTCTGCCAAATACAAAAAAAGGCCTACGAACAGTATGAACTAGGACGCGTGAAGTGGCAAATCAAAAACTTTGATGATGCAGTAACGCATTACCAACAAGCTTATCAATACTTCAAAGATGCGCGACAAGCAGCTCCAGAAATCCAGTACAAGGACAATGGAATGCACATTTATATCGAAGAACGACTTAATATCTTGGATGTAAAAATTGATGAGGTATACTGGAAGCTAGACAATTACAAACTCAATAGCTACTATCGCCTCGCCAACGAATTTTTAAAAGAAAAAAATTACCTCAAAGCAAGAGAGCAATACGAACAAGTCCTAGAACTACGCCCCGACTTAGATAAGGTCGTAGACAAAATAGAGCAAATCAATGCTTTTCTGGATAAGAAAGCACAGCCATTTATCCAACGGGCAGATGAGCTATTCAAAGAAGGAGTAGCCGTTCGTAATACTTCTCGCGCTAAGGAGCGGTTTGAAAAAGCCAAAGACCTTTACCTCAAGGCTTTAGCTGTCAACCCAACCGATTACCTTCGCCGTTGTGTCCGCCAATGTGGACGCGCCATTGCCCAAGAGCAATATGGCAAGGAAGTTGAAAAATTAGAAATGAACACCTCTGCTTTTCTAAATATCAAGAGCCTCTATATACCCATTCCTGATCTGAGTGACAAGCTCGGCACCACCGAACAGGAAATAGATGACTTGCTAGAAAAGCTTCGAGCTAAAACTCAAATTAATAAGTTAGATGTAGATGATATTTTAAAGGACAAATAATCGTACAGACAAGGCATGCCTTGTCTCTTCCGTCCTTTAAAACCTTCATCTACTGAACCCCATACTGAATAAATGACAACATGAGGAAGATGCTTAGAAACTTTCTGTGGTTTTGTGCCACCTCCAATAAAGATTTGTTGGAGAAATGCCCCACAGAACACAATAAACACGCACTCATCGGTACGCTCGTACTGCTGACTGCTATTTTTGCCTTCATATCAGGCAGTTTTGCCATGAATTATATGTTCGAAATGAATGCCAATGGCCATTGGTATGCACTCGGTTTCGGACTCCTATGGGCTTTTTTGATTTTCAGCCTAGACCGTTTGCTGATCTCTACCATTCGGAAAGATACAGGAATGCCTGGTAAAAACTTTTCGAAAAACCGCCAATGGGCCCTGCTCATTTTGCGTTTTGCACTGGCGATTGTTATTTCAGTCGTGATTACCAAACCGCTCGAACTGTGGCTCTACGAAGACCAAATCAATGCGCAAATTGTAGATAATGTCAAAGATAAAAATGCCTCCGACCAGGGGCGTTTAGATCAAGATTTAGGCATTGGATCGCTACAAACGATGAACGAAAGTAGTAAAGAGCAAGTCACGAACTTTAGCTACTTACTCGAACATGCTGAAGAAGATTCCAATTATGTGCAGTTGCGTCGCGACTATGATCGTGCGGTTGCCAATTATGAATCTTTCAAAGGTAAAAAAGAGAAGGAAATCGCTGATAATAAGGGCAGTATCCGTTGGATTGAGAATAAAAAGAGCGATAAATATACCGAAATCACGGAATATTACGATGCGAACGTAGGCGATTTTGTGACACGTAGTACGATTACGCAAGCGGGTTATGATCGCATTTCGCAGCTCAAAAAGAACAATCAAAATGCACGCTATCAAATAGATCAGCGCAAAAAAGCATATCAAAAGCTGGATCAAGAAAGCCAAGATTTTTTAGTCTATCTTAAAGATTCGTTGAATATACAGTTGGCTACTGCTCGCGAGGATCAACAACTAGTGAGTAAACGACTCAATAATCAACTCATGCAAAAAGGGGATGTGATGGACTCGCTAATGGTCATCAATAATGCGGCTGATCGTGGTATCTTTGGACGGATCGACATTATGCATAATTATAACCAATCGACGCCTACTCGTAAGGCGGCTGGCTGGTTCCTTTTCCTTATTTTCCTCATCATCGAAACGGCTCCAATTATCGCCAAGATGGCTAGTAAAGTGGGACCTTACGATTATGCCCTCGCTGCCCTCGAATACAAAACCGAGAAGCACGAAGAGCAACGCAAACAGTTGATCGACCTTACCCTCCAAGCACAAGCCGAAGTCGCTCGACGGGCATTAGAAGTGTGGAAACAGGAGCAAATCCAAATGGTGGAAGATGATCCGTATAGTTTTGTGAAAGAAATTAAAAAACGGAGTAGAGTGAATAGGGGTTGAGTAGAGACAAGGCATCCCTTGTCTGTACGAGAGATTGTCGGATTTTAAAAAGTCAATCGCCAAGCATTCATTCATCATTAGTTGGGCGTGCCGCCAATAAAAAAAGCGCAATAACCATTAACTTGGTTACTGCGCTTTTTTTATTGGCGTCGGGCTATCCGTTTGTAGTTGTCTCGTAGAAAAAGTGTTCGGTATGATGCCTAGCAGTGTCTTCCGCTGTCAGCCCTGCTAGGCATTACCTCTCTACTTTTCTACTTCGCCAAGCTACCACTTTTATCCCTCACGCGAAACCGCTTTTCCTGCAACATATCATACTCCTTCACATAATCGGGATGTTCTGTTCCCATTATTCGATCCCAAAAACGGAAATACAAACCATAATTCCCTTTGAATTTAGAATGGTGCATATTGTGATGTACAGAGGTATTGAAAATCTCAAATAAGAAAGTATGCCGAAACCACTTAGGAGCAATTTCATAGCCTAGATGCCCATAGACATTGATGGCAAAAATGGTCAATCCAAATGTAATAAGGGCGATTGGATGCATGGGTAGTGTAAATACAATTAATGGAAAAATCATTGATTCGGTAAATCCTTCTAAAAAGTGAAACGAAAAGGAAGTCCAGGGGGAAGGATTGGTTGATTGATGATGTACTAGGTGTGCTTTCTTAAAAATAGCGGGATGATGCAATGCTCGATGCATCCAATAAAAATAGGTATCGTGTAGTATGATGGCAAGTATAATACTAATAGGTATCCACCAAATGGGAAAGTCCGATAGTTCAAAATAGACGTTTGTGTACTCTTTAATTGGTGTAAATAAGATGAGAATAATAAAACTGGCTAAAATCACATTGGTTTGTAAAGAATGCCATATTTCTCGTAGAAAGTCCTTGCTTTTTGCCAATCGAGATTGGATTTTATTTCTATCAAAATATTGTGGGAAAAGGATATAAAAAATAAGGAAAGGAATCCCTGCTATTACAAAGTACCTAATAATAAAAGCCAAAAAAAGACCCAGTGGTTGCAGTGACAGCTCCATAAAATATGATTAATATAATTGTTTAAATTTTTCAAAGTCAAACATCATTTCTCAATATAACAAAAAAAAACGGCATCCACTTATGAGTAGATGCCGCTTTGATTTGATTAGAATAATATACTTGTTGTTTTTAGAATGGAATGACTTTAATACCAAAGCTTAAAGGTTGTAACGATCCTATTGGATTATTATCAAACAGGTTACTGAGTTGATATTTAGCATACAAATTAATAGGTCCAATCCCTAAGTCACCGTATACTCCGTAACGAAAACGTTCTGCGTTATAATTATCTCTTTCTTTTACTTTACCAAACTTACTTGATTTTTGTTTGGTCACAGCTCCAACTAGCATTCCTCCATAAGCCCCTAGCCCAATACGAACAGATTTAGATGACTTACGAGGATTGGTATTGAAATTTAGCGTAACAGGTATATCCATATAGGTGGTGCGAAACTTATTTTTGGAGTAATTCACCTCTGCATCGGGTGTTCTAAATGCGACTACATTCGTATCAGCAATTAAGGTAGAGTTGTTATTGAAGTTGTAGATATTGAAATCAAAAGCGACTCCATACATCAAACTCATATGATTGCGGGCAAAACTCACTCGCTGACGGAATAAGTGTAAATTAACATCCCACGATTTTCCCTGATTAAGTTCAAATACAGAGTTATTTATATCAAGGTTACTATTATCTAAGTAATTGAGTAAACCAACATCTAATAATATCCATCGGGTTTTTAAGCGTTTTTTTGTTGGATTACTGTTATCCTCATCATCCCCTATTTGTATACGAAGCTCTTCCTTTTCTGCTTGTTCTTCATGTTCTTTCTTATCCTTCTCTTTTATGATTACTTGTACACCTCCAACATTGATTACAGTTGTATCTGTTTCTCCTGTTTCTTGGTCAGTAGACTCAACTTGCACTTTCACTTGATTATCTGCTGGCGTTGTTATATCCTGCCCTTCTGCGGGTTTGATAATGATAACTTTTTCGCCATCTTTTTCGATGATAGTGGTATCCATTTTTATGGTGCCTGGTTGTGCCATCACCCATTGGCTACACAATAAGCTGATTAGAATTATGATTAACTTTTTCATTTCTTTTTGATTTTTGAAATTAATTTTTTGAATCTATGGATGAATTTATAACGTTCGGGCTTCATAGGAACCATCAGCGTCATTGATCTTTCCCGGGCGACAATGAGGCGTTTTGGTTGTTTTTTCAAAAGCCCTTCAGGTATTAAAGATTCTGAGATACTTGCTAAAAGATACTCATCATCTTCTAATGGGTTTTCTATTTCGTTTGTATTAATTCTTTCTTTTTGAACTGTATTTGAATAGCCTACTTCTACTTGTA
>JAHDHP010000165.1:8209-9552 GCA_020631245.1 Bacteroidota bacterium
GGTTGCCAAAAGAAAAAGACGATGGCTAGTGCGGCAGCCAATGGCAAAGCAAAGCGTCCTACACGCATCAAACCTACAATTAGCCCTCCTTTCTTCTCTTCTTGTTTTAAGCTTTCTTTATTCGCTATTACCTCTTCCGTATTTGGACTCAATACTATTTTCTCTAATCCTTTTATCTCTTGTGCAATTTGAGGATGCTTGTTTAAAAACTGCTCCATCTTTTGGTGAGTCGATGCATCTAATTCACCTTCGAGATATTCCATTGCGTGTTCCTCGTAATTCAATGAGTGAATGAGTGAATGAGTGAGTGAGTGATTAGAAGAATTAGAGGAATTTGCTAAAGTGTTTATAATCTTTGACTTTAACTGTTCTTTGTATGGGTAAATGATGCTAGGATTTGCCACTAAGATTAGTTTTTCCAATCCTTTAATTTCTTCGGCAATCTTTGGATGCGTCTTTAAGTAATTGTTCATAAATGTTGCATCCTTCTGTCCTAGCTTTCCCTCCAAAAAATCCATTACATATTGCTCGTAAGGAGCTATTTCTTCCTCTTCTGTATCAATGTTTACTTTTAGTTGTTGTTTACCTTGAAAAACGACTTCTTGCGGTGCTTCGAGTGTCATCTCGTCAAGCATGTCTAGTTCTTCTTGGATGTCGGGGTTTTGTTGGAGAAACAAAGCCATTACTTCCGCCATCTTTGGAGAGAGCGTGCCCTCCAAGTAGTCGATGACGTATTGTTCGTAATTGCTTCGGTTGATCATAATTTTTTTCTTAGTTGTTTATTCTTAGATGACATAATCAATGCTGCCTAAGTATTGTTTTAATTTTTTTCTTGCTCGGAAGATGTATACTTTTACTTGTGAAGTAGTGAGTTCGGTAACGTTGGCTATTTCATCGTAAGAGTATCCCTCATAATCGCGAAGTAAGATGACTGATTTTTGAATTTCTGATAATCGTTCTAAGCCTTTTTCGAGCAGTTCTTTTAAATCTGTCTGTTGCATGGCTTTATTCATCGTTGGATTATCTGGCACCTCTTCTACAAAGCTCATTCGTTTTAGTTTTCTAAATTGGTCGATCATATTATTATAAGCGACGGAAAAAAGATAAGCTCTTGCCTTTTCGGGGCTAATTTTGTCTACATTTTTCCAAAGAATGAGGAATGCATTTTGTACAATATCGTTTGCGTCGGCATCATTCCGCACATGTTTGACGATGAACCGATAAACTCGATCGGCATAGAGGTCAACGCATTTATTGTATTCTTTTGCTGTCATTTGCTCGTAAGACGGAAGTGGTTAGGAAAATGTTACAGGAGGGAGGAAAAAAAGATTTACGGTTGAACG
>JAHDHP010000166.1 GCA_020631245.1 Bacteroidota bacterium
TTTTGCATTTGATAATAATCTCCCAATAATTCGTAAGTTAAATAATAATTGGGATTTAAAGTTTGAAATTCATCCAATAATTGTTGAGAGAGGTTTTCTTTCTTCTCAATTGATATTTCAATTTGTTTGGCAAGTTCTTTAAAGCGTAGATATTGTTGATATTGATCTGAATATAGCAGGGAATCGGGAGCAATACTGAGAGCGGGTTCATTTATCGTAATGGGTTGCTGTTGCCCTGCATATTCTCCAAATACTTTCTTCAAATCATAGGCGATAAAAGTGCCTAATTGATAGGGTGACGTAGATACCCAAACCAATAATTTTTCGGGCTTAAAGATGGCACTGTGATGCGCGATAAGCTGATTGAGTGCCATTTCATTTCCTAGACCTATCTCTTTATTTCCTACTCCTTTTACATCCCTCAAAATCGCCGCTACTGTCTCTACATCTAATTGTGGATACTGTTGTAATTGTTCCTGAATTCGTGCATAACGATGTTCTGTTGACGTTTGCTCCAAACATTTCAAATTACTAGTTGCTCCTTTCAGTGAATCACTTTGAAAGTGGTTTGTACAAATTAACTGTTCCTCCTTATTTTGATATAATACAGTAGCGGTTGGCGTTTTTTCAATTACGACTGTTTTCTTATCCTTAGCACTAGCAATAATGAAACATTCTGAGACAAACACTTCCCTACTCTGCGCAATTTCTAAGGCTTCTTCGATGTTACTTGCATATTGCAACATTTCTCTTGCTAATATCGAAACGGGTGTTCTTGCTGCACTGGGCATATCAGAAGGCCCTGCATTTAAAGTTACTACCAATCCTTCCATGTTCATACCTGATATAGCCCCTATCATATCGGGCCAAGAGATCATCACAAAAGGATGTCCTTGCTCAGGTTTCATGAAACAGACTAATTTGTTTTTAGCGAAACTATCTCCTACTGAAAAATCGAAATTCCGTCCTAGTATTAATGAATTATCTGTCGTTTTGTTCTCCCAAGCAGATACACTACTACAGCCAACCATTCCTAAGTTTTGCATGGTATGTCCAATATCATGTGCCGCATGATAATTGAGTTTTCGATGAAATTTTGGACCAATAAAATCAAAGGTATCTGCTGCATAAAATGATTGTCCATATATTTCTTGCTGAAATTCTTCAGGAATATAAACGGGTAATTTTCGATTGTACCATGCGACTATGTATTTCAAAAATTGGAGGTAAGCCTTTGAGGGTACAATGTCTTGAATCCCTTCCAAGAATGCTACTTCCTGTTCTTTGAGGAGTTCTTTACTCAATTTCCCCATATACACTCCTCGATCAAATGGCTTACCTTCTACATACATTTCCCATACACCTTCTTCATTTTGCTTCAACCAATTTTTTTGAACTTGATAGCAATTAGGAGCAAGAGTTTCTCGTGCCGCCTTTAGTGCGCTTTCGTCATCTATTGGGGGGGGATCAACTTTAATTGTAAAGAGAAACAGCACCCAAAAAATCCCTAAAGCCACTATTACATAACTTAAGCGTCGGAGGTATTTATTCTTCATCCACCGCATCAAGTAGCTGTTCTAATTTTATCTATCAAATACTCGGCTCCTACGAACTGCCCACAAGTAACGACAGAACCAACTGTTACTCCTAGTACCCCATGCATATTTAGATTCTGCCCTGTTAAAAACAGATTTGATATTTTAGTGCGAGGTGAGATAAATGTTTGCATAGGATTTCTCCAATCTTTTGTAATGCCATATAAGGAACCATCAGAGGTACCAATATAATCTCTAAAAGAAAGAGGCGTAGAGCTATAGTATGACTTTATCTTAGAGCGGATATTGGGAAATTTCTTTTCTAACAGTGATAATAGTTTCTGGGATTTTTCTTCTTTAAAATCTAAATATGATTGTCCTCTATCAGATCGATTTTTGGGAATTGTGTGAAAAGTATTTTCCCATTGTTTTACTTCTTCATACCGCATATATGCCATTATGTTCATACTATCAGCATAGCCTTCTGGACATTTCGAACTATAGGGGACAAATAAGGCATATCCTTCGGGCCAATTTTCCTCTTTATAATAAATAGAATTCCAAACATCTTGCTTGGTATAATGGTAGTAATTATAGTTGAGATAGGGGAATGTTTTCTCTTTAAAAACAATGTGAAGCGTAAAAACAGAAATGCTATTTTCTAACCGTTGAATTCGTTTACGATACAATTTTCGAATATATCCCTCTTCTATCATTTCAACTGTTCTAGCAGGGTGAATATTCGAGATAAAGTTTTTACCTTCTACCTGCTCTCCATTTTTTAAGATGGCTGTTTTTATTTTTTTATTTGTATAGGTAAATCCTGTTACTTCACTATAATTAAAAATCTCCCCTCCTAAATCTTTGATATTTTTACATAAAATCCGAGCAATTTGTGCACCTCCATCAATACATTTCCATGCACTTTCTATGTAGGTATTACATACCAACGCATGAACATACAAGGGCGTTTTATCTGGACATCCTGCATACAAAGGATTGGAGCCAGCAAGTATTTGTTGTAGTTTAGGATCTTTAACACAGTCTGCTATAAAATCTTTGGTATTGACTTTTAAGTATTTAAAATCTATTTCATTATCCTTATTTGGATAAAGGTTATACATCGGGAATGCCTTGCAAGTAGCCTGTAACTCCGAACAATATTTTTCTAAGCCTTCTTTTTCAGCAGGAAATAGTCGTCGTAAACTCTCTTTAAACGGCTCATAACCCATTGCATGAGGATAGTCTTGCGGATCATCTTCAAAACTAATGCGATCAAATCCGTTTTCATCCATTCTCTTTAAACGGAGTTTATCCATTAAATTAAAATAGGTAAAGAATTGGTTTAAATTCTGCCCTTTATCTAAGCCACCAATGTAATGGATACCTGTATCAAAAATAACCTTATCTCTAGAAAAAATTTGCAGTGTTCCTCCTAATTGTCTATTCTTTTCCAATACACAAACACGCTGCCCCTCTTTGGCAAGAATATAAGCACATTCTAAGCCTCCTAAACCGCTTCCAATAATTACAGTATCATATACAGGCATAAGTTGATCCTATTTTATTTTAGTTTGCCTTGAAGTACAAAGATAATATTTGATGTATGTTTTGTATGATCTATTTTCTGAAGATTTAAGCTATTTTTGAATGCCCATTTTTCTATCTCTTTTCCAGAGATATAACTAGGCTCTTGAGCCGCCTTATTAAATCCTGTACCAATAGAAAATATCTCTGTTAATTTAGTACCTGTATGTCGCTCTTGCAAATCAGCATCCCCATCTCTAATAATAATCATTCCTTGCTCATTCAAACTACTCAAACATCTATTTAGTAAATCAAACTGCTTTGAAGGAGTCAAATAATGTAATACATCTGCTATAATAAACACATCACTTTGGGGAGGTTTGTAAGTTGCTAAATCAGCTTGGACAAACTGCAGCTCTCCATCTACATTTGTTTTACAATGTGTGGCTACTTTTACTTTTTCTTCATCATAATCCACACCTAACACCTCCCGTTTGGGAGACAAGTAAGCCAACATGTGAGACATAAATCCATAACCACAACCTAAGTCGGTTATTTTTGCATTTTTAGGAATTAGGCGATCAAATACCTTATAATTATCCTCTAACTGTATCTTCACTCTCAAATACCATTCTAGGACAGCTCCTTTATAAATGTAGTTTTCAATGACCCTATTTTTGAAGTAATCTGCTGTATCATACTTTTCTTTAAATACTTGGTATTCTTGTTTGTAGAAGCTGGTTATTTGCTTGGCCTTTTGTTTATAATCTCCTTGAAAACGCGGATCATTAGCAGTGATACGTTTTCCTATTTCAATAGTTAATGGACTAAATTTTCCCCAAAAACTTTTTTTACGCAAAAACCGTCCACTTCCATGCATAAAAAGAGGAATGATGTCCGCATCTAACTTATCGGCGATGTAGAAAGCTCCTTTGTGAAATCGCTTGAGTTTATCATTCAAAGAGCGGGTACTTTCTGGAAAGATAACAATCGAATAACCTTCTTCTAATTTCTTTTTAAACTCTGGCAAAAGTGCATCTATACCCGAAGAAACAGAATAACAATCCGCTTGACGTGCTACAATTCCAAAGATCGGAGAACGACGTACCCAATCATTGGTCAAAATAATAATCTTAGGATGCCATTGAAACATCAAAGGGGTGTCAATCAAAGATTGGTGATTCGAAATAATAATCCCCGATTTAGAAAAATCTTCTTGGTGTTCATTGATTATTTTTCGCCTAGGAAATAGCACATTAATATAAAAACGCGAGGCTCCCCAAATGCAATAGTGAAGCCATTTTTTTCGCGTATCCTTTGGAATAAAAACAAGTGGAATAAGTATAACACTTATTATCATTAAAATTATACAACCTATCACTAATAAGGAATAGGTAAAGATGGTGGCAAAGAAGTTATATGCTGTAATAGGATACTCTCGTTTTTCTCCTCCTTTCTTGTAAACCAACCATTTAAATAAAAGTGGCTCAATGGTAAAACAAATAATAATTACCGACACAATTCCAATAATCGCTAGGGCTGCAATAGATTTCAAAGCAGGATGCTGGGCAAAAATTAATACGCCTATTCCTGCCAAAGTGGTTATAAGAGAAAGTAAAATAGAGGTTTTATAAGAGGCTAACTTCTTCTCGCCATACTTATACTCTTGCAATAAACCTTGCATGATAAAAATACTATAGTCGATACCTAAACCAAATATAAAAGTGGTAATAATAATATTGATGATATTAAATTTCAGCCCCAAAAAGTTCATCAAACCTACGGTCCATAACCAACTTAAAACAATCGGGATAAAACTCACAATCGCCAACTCTGCTCTACCATAGTTGATATGCAAAATAATGAATACCAATAGCAGCGAAATTTTGACTAACAAATCAAAATCGTCTCTTAACACCTCCACAAATTTATTTACCAAATAAGCTCTATCCAATATTCGGACCTCCTCATTGTTTTGAAACTTGTTGTATACCATCTCTTTAGCAGCTTGCTCCAATCTCACCAAACTAATAACAGTCGTCAGCTCTTCCTTCTCATTGATATAATCATTTAAAAATAAGCTACGAAGTTCCTTAAAAGCAGCAGGCTCAAAAATTTCTAAAGGCTTATTCAACCAATTAAAAAATGGATCAAAAGCATCTGGCTTAAAAGATAGCTTTTGTGTACTCGTCAAAATCTTATCTTTTAATAGTTGCTTTTTATTATTCGACCAATAGTTATTCCATCTATCAATTCGTTTTTGCTGCTCCTCTTCCGACAACATCAAACTACTGACATTGGTATAATCTCGAATCGTTTCCGCCTGCTTTAATTCCTCCAACTGAGGAATAAGTTGTTCATTTTTTTGTAATGCCTCTTCTAAGGTTGCTCCTGTTGTCATTAAATACACCCCTCGCAAGGTAGCACTACTCACCGCATTCAACTCTTTCTCAGCCTCCTCCAAATGAGGCGGCATATAATTAATCACTCCTAAATCGGTTTCAAACTGAATCCCTCTTACCGTAAACAAACAAAGCAGACTCACCAAAGCAATCGCAATGATTAAAGGACGCTTTTTCTCAAAAGGATAAGCCGCTATTTTTTTGATAGCTCTACTAGTGACAAACTCCTTCTCCTTTGTCCCCTCTTTTACCTCTCGTTTTTTCACAAAATGAGGCAAAACCAAAAGTGCAAATACTGCTGAAGCAATCATACTAAAGGCTGCAAATAAGCCCAAATCACGCAATGCCTCTGAGCGCATAAACAACAAACACAAAAAAGCAGAAGCAGTTGTCAAACTACTCATTAAAATAGGGATGGTAATATCTTTGAAGAGTTGGGGAGCATTACCCGTATGCTTATAATGTGTGAAAACATGCAGGGAGTAGTCAATTGTAATGCCCAATAATACCGAACCAACGCCAATCGAAATGAGGGATAAACTAGGTTTTAATAAGGAAAGAAGAAAAAGAGAAATACAAGCTCCTAACAAGGCAGGCAATAGAATATAAAAGAAAACACTGACGCGCTTAAAGAAAGTACTAATAAATAAGAATAAAGTAATCAAGGCAATAGTTACCGTTATTGTTACATCCTTCTTAATTCGGTTGGCATTACTCACCGCCACAGCCATTGCTCCAAAATATCGACCATCTACCTTATTGGCATATTGTTGCTCCAAGTCCTTAATATGCTTTTCTAATAAGGTCAAGAGTTGTTGATTCTTAAAACTCTCTTGGGCCGGCATGGCTGGTGTAATAAACAGGAGTAAATTTTTCTTATCCTTACTGATAATATAGCCATCTTCAATAGCGAAGTTATCATCTACTTGAAAGGATTTCAATTTTTCCAGTGCAATACTCGTCACATTCAGCGGATCACGCAACAAAGACTTTTTAAGGGCAAAACTGATAGGTGATAACAAGGCTTTATAAGCTCCTTCAATCCGTTCATCAATCGTAGTGGTGTCCGTTAATTCATCTAAGCGGGCATAATCCTTTTCTTCCAGTAAAATGGGGAGCTTTTCATAAATATCATCATAGACATCTAAAAACTGTTCCTCATCTATTTTAGCAATTACCTCTTTGATCAACCCCGAATCTACTTCTTCTTCCAATAGTTGAGTCAAGTCATCTGCAAAAGCCCGTAATGTATCTGTTTGAGTAGTATCAGTTTGGGTAAGATGTAATACCAAGCGATCAGTCAACTTCGAATGCTTAAACAGCATATTAAAATCACTCGTCTTTTCATCTTGAGGGATAATCTTGGTGATGTCCTCTTCGAAACGAATGTGCGTTGCGGTATATAATACGCTCCCTATTACAAGCACGAAAAGCCCCACTAAGAGGGCTTTTCTTTTAACAATTAAGTTATAAAAATACAGAAATAAAGAAGGCATACAAATACAAACTAATTAGGACAATAGGGAGCACACTCTATGCTTGAACATACATTTTGAACATGCCTACAAAATTACATCAATCAACAAAGAAAACTAAATTATTGGATGCCTTATATTTCTTATCTATTCAATAGAAAAAATAAAATCGTCAATAGGATGATTGATCTTTTTATCGGTAAAGATAAGTTCGGTATAATCTTTAGAAAGTTCGTGCATAATAATTTTACTCACCACAAAATCCGACTTATCAAAATACAATTCAATTTCCTCCAAATAGGCTTTCATTTTCTTATCAGTAGGATTTAATTTTATTAAATAGTACTCCTCATTTTCTAAAACCTGGTGCTTAAAACGATCCGAATTATTTAATACATTTCCTTGTAGGCTTTCTTGAATAATCTGATTGATCTCTTGAAACATCTTATTCGACGAAAGGTTCACCTCATTGACCGTTCCTTCATCCTGAATCGTTAACAAATTATTATTAATGACAATCGCATAACAAAACGGCTCATGATACTCCCAGCGCAATAAATTATCTTTCTTAAAATAAAACTGTCCTTTCGACTCTATATCCTCTTCCATAAAACTCAAATGCTTCTTTTGTACAAAGTTGCTACTAATCGTTTGCGTAATGTCCGCAATCTTCGTCACCTTTTCCTGAAAAGCACTTTCGTCCTTAATCGGTTTGAAATCATCTTGTGCGTATACACAAATTGAACAAAGAAAAAACAAACAAAACAAAAAATATCTCATGATCTATAATTTTATCCTCTAATTAATTTCCCACTATCCGTCATATCAAGCTTGCTTACAATTTTTATTTTTTGTGGCACTTTATACGTACTCAATCGCTCTCGGCAATACCCAATCAACTTTTCAATATCAATTTCCTCCTCTTGATTACTCAACACCACATCAGCCGTTACCATCTCCCCCATCAAACGATGTGTAATTCCTTTTACCTGCGAAACAGCTATTGAAGGATGACTATTCAACACCTTCTCCACCTCTTCAGGAAACACCTTATTCCCCGCCACATTAATCATACTCTTTTTACGTCCTGCAATTTTCACCAAACCATCTTCCGTTTTAGTTGCCAAATCGCCCGTAAAAAACCAGCCACCTTGCAAAGCCTCCTCCCGTGTTCTAAACGGATTCAAATAAGCAACAAACATCCCTGGTCCACGCATCGCCAAATGACCGACTGTATTAGGCGGCAAAACAGTAAAATCATCATCCAATATTTCCACCTCATAACCCTCCAAAGTATAACCCACTGCATCGGGGCTTTCCTGCGCCTTATCCAAATTAATAATCGGCAATCCAACCTCAATAATTCCGTAGGCTTGTTGCACAGGAATAGTAAAACGCTGATAAAAAGCCTCACATTGTCTCCTAGCAATACCCGTAGAAGTAGAAATAACATGTTTAATGGTAGGCAATTGCTGCTCGGTACGATCTGCTGCTAACATTCGAATATGCATCGGCGAACCATATAATAAGGTTCCTCCGTGTGTTTCAATATTCGCTAAAATGGTTTTTGCCGAAAAATCCTTACAGATCACCACCGCACAACCAAAGCGCAAATACAATAAAATAGATACCACAAAATGATACGCCATAGATAATACCCAAATAATCACATCATTGGTTCCCAAGTTCATCGTCTTATTCACCGTCTCTATTCGCTCCTTGATCGACTGATGCGATAATACCACTCCTTTAGCCGTACCCGTTGTACCCGAAGTAAAACGCACCAATGCTGCCGAAGGAATAGCCGGAATCATATGCTCCCCTTCCCACACCCTATGATACACTACCTGCCAAGTATATTGATCCACTTCCACTTTGGGCGTTTCCGCTTGTCGTTTTATTGCCAGCGAATTTCCATCATCAATTAATACATGAAGTCCCGCCGTTTCCAAAATGTTATTAATCTCATGCGCTTTCAACTCCTTCGAAATCGGCATTACCACCGCCTTTGTCTTCATCACCGCCAATACCATGATAATAAAATCACGGCTATTTTTCCCTAGCACCCCTACCCCCATTCCGTCTTTGATGCCATGAAGTCGCAAAAGTTCAACGGTGTCATTTACTTTTTTTACAAGCTCACTATAGGTCAATTTTCCTTCTGCATCATGAATGGCAATTTGTTGGGGCCATTGTTCCGCTTTTTGTTCAATAAGGTTGGTAATATTCATGCTCAAAAATAATATAAATTTTTAATTGGGCGTGCCCCCATTTTTCTTTTTCGCCTTTCGTTCATGCGAAGACGCATGAACGGGCAAAAAAGAAAAATGGGGTCGGGCTATCCGCTTATAGTTGTCTCGCAGAAAAGGTGTTCGGCTAGAGTTGCTGGCAGTGTCTTCCTCCGTCAGCCCTGCCAGCAAAAGCCTCTCTACCTTTCTGCTTCGGCAAGCTATCGCTGCTATCCCTCACGCGAGACAGTTGTTGTGTGATTGTGGGATTGTGTTGTTGAGTTAGCGTTACGCACTCATTTCTTAGCTGCCGCCAGCGTCTTCGCTGGTGGTCACTACGACAATTTTCAGCTTCTAGCT
>JAHDHP010000167.1:0-7566 GCA_020631245.1 Bacteroidota bacterium
CGCGATAACCGTGCGACGAAAGTACTTTTAATCTGTTATTCATTAACTGATTCTAGTATCAAATTATACAACTGATCACTCACTCTAAAGCCAACTTCTTCCATTAATTGATCTACAATGGGTTTAAGTTTTTCGAGATATCCTTCCTGTTTTCCTTAAATTTCTAGACATTCTACTTGAATAAGATTGGTAATTGGAGAAGTATCACTTATTATTAGCATTTTTGATCTTTTTTAATGTTTCTAGATCTTGTTCAAAATCTTCAACATCATATTTAATTGTTACTTCTCTTTTTGCCATTTCTTTTTGGAATTGGATTTGTGTGAGTTGGGCTAATTTTTTAGCTTGTCCCATAGTTAGTTTTTCTTTATCATAAAGGTAAACTGCTAAGTCTATAAGTAGTTGTGCTGGAGGAATTCTTATTTCCTTAAGCGTATTTCCTGGAATTATAAAGTCTTGCATTAGGTTTCCTTTTTATGTTTAGAGACTAAACAAAAATAATCTATTTCTATTGTAAAATCAAGACAGCTTCTTAATACCAAACTAAGCTCACTCCAATATGGCTACTATTACCTTGTAAGATATTAAAGTCCGATACCGTTGATCAGCTCCTCCTAGAATATTATCAGGATTGGTAAAATCAAAAAGAGAGCTTAGTGAGTTTAAAAGTACCTGCTTTATGTGCAGATGTACTAGTCAAAGTCATTTAACTTAGTTAAATTTGGTATGATTATTTTTCTTATAAAATAAGAAGTTAACGTTTTATGAGTCAGAAATTACCTGTTTATAATTTCACAAAGGATGACGATACGAGTGTGCCTTTTCGTTTGTACGAATTGAAGGTACGAACCAAAATGGCAAGCTTTCGTCCACATCGACATAACTTTTTTGAGTTATTCTTTTTTATCAAAGGAGCGGGGTATCACCTCATTGATTTCGAAAAGTTCGACATTGAATCAGGAAGCGTGCATTTTGTAGCTCCTGGTCAGGTACATTTGGTACAACGCGATTTGGATACCAACGGCTTTACAGTGATGTTTTCTCGTGATTTCTTTCACCTGCATCTCGAAAACAAAGAACGCTTAATACAATTTCCTTTCTTTAATCATACCCGCAGCCAAGTACTCAACTTGGAGGTAGAGACAGCTAAAGAATTGGAAGCCATTTTTCAAATGATGGTACAGGAATATGGAGCTGTGGAAAAACAGGAAGACGTATTGCGTGCGTTATTGCATCTTTTTATGCTCAAATGTAAGCAATTTTATATACAACAACCGTCGGCGGTACAGCGTTTGGCAAAGGAGCAAGGAGCTTGGAAATTGATTAATGATTTTAAGAAGTTGTTAAATCAGAAGTTTATGGAGACACATCAGGTGGGAGAATATGCCAAGCTCTTATCGGTAAGTCCCAACCACCTGAACAATACTAGCAAACAAATTGCAGGCCAGACTGCAAGTGAGTTGATTCAAGCGCGTATTATTTTGGAAGCAAAGCGTTTATTGATGCATACGTCGCTATCGAATAAGGAAGTAGCCTATACACTCAATTTTAATGATCCCGCCTATTTTAGTCGCTTCTTTCGTAAGCATTTACACATGTCTCCTTCGGAGTTTAAGAAACGCATTTACGAAAAGTACCAGCATTAATGGCTTTTGTGCATTGTGAGGGAAGGAGAAATGGGGGATATTTGTGGGACGGTTGAACGGTTGAACGATTTACGGTTAAACGGTTGAACGACTTACGGTTGACGGTTAAACGTTCGACGATTAAACGAATATTATTCCATCGTTCAACCATTTCACCGTTCCATCGTTCAACCGTTTTTGCGTGAGGGATAGTAGTGGTAGCTTGATGAAGTGGACACTTTGTGAAGCTTCGACTAGCAGGGCTGACGGAGGAAGACACTGCTAGACGTTTAGCTGAACAAGTGGCTACGAAACAACTACAAACGAATAGCCCGACCCCATTTTTCCTAAAAGATGCCACCAGCGAGGACGCTGGCAGGAGCATCTTTTAGGAAAAATGGGGGCACGCCCAAACAGAAAAAAAATAAAAATAAAAATACCATGAATCAAAAAATCATTTTTCTAGTATTGTTTTGTTTTTGTGCGATGGAAGGCATAGCGCAAACATCTTATATTAATGATGAGAAAGCGATTAACAGGTATCGCCCATTAACTTATTTGGTGAATACTGATCCAGATGATGATCATCCAGATTATGAGATTAATCGTTGGAATAAGCCAACTATACATGCCAAAACAAGTGAAGGAGAGGAGTGGCAGTATTTTTTGGATGGTACACATGTAAATAGTACGGTTGTGACTGATTCGGTGATGTGGGTGGGTACGCAATATGGTGGTTTGGTGAAAATAGATCGTCGAACAGGGGAGAAGATCTTTTTTAATCGAGAAAATTCACCCCTTGCGGAAAATACAGCACGGAGTATGCTATTAGACAGCAAGGGTTCGTTGTGGGTGACAAGTCATAGACAGTTACTGCAATTTGATGGTACTACTTGGAGGCAACATGTTATCAAAGATGAAGAGGGGAAAGAAATGAGCGTTTATATTACGTCTCAGCTTATAGAGGATTTAGAAGGTACCATTTGGGTGGTAGGAAGTAGTTCTATTGCGCGTTTTGATGGTGCTAATTGGGAAATAGAACGCCCTTTGAATACGCATTCTTATCGATTAAAAATGGCTTCGGATGGCACCTTATGGATGACTTGTGGAGGAGGTAAATTACTTTATTATAAACATGGTATTTGGAAGGAAGCTCCTAATTTTAATGTGCCTATTTTTGGTCAGAATGGTATCGATGATTTCGTTTTTGATGAGGAGGGTAAATTGTGGATTATTGGAAGTGATAAACATTATGGATCGAATGCCTGTAGAGGTAGCGACTTAGTGGTATATGATGGCACTGAAATAGTGGCTTCTTATAGCTGGAAGGATGGGACTTTGCCTGGGTGTTTATCCAATATTAAGATAGATGGGGAAGGGACGATGTGGTTTAGCTCGCTTACCGAATGTAATCGGTTCTATAGTTTAAAAGATGATGTATTTACTACCGTAGATTTAAAAGAGCAAGAATTTTGCCTCAATAATAAACTTAGGTTTATAGGCGAAGATTGTTGGATTCGACAAAAAGGAGTAGTAGAGCGAATAGATATAAAAACAGGTGGGGTAAAAGAGTCGCATGTGGTTACGAATGCCTTTTTATTGCAAGCTGGAGAAATGGTAGTTGATATCAATAATAAAAAGTGGTTTATTTCAGCGCAAGGATATGATTATTTGCTATCAAAAAGAAGAGGTAGTTTGATAGGATATGATGGTAAAAATTGGGAAAACCATGCTTTACCTGATAATCATTATCCTATAGAGATTATTGTTGCAAAAGATGGCGGTATATATATGCATAGCTATATGCAAGGAGATAGAAATATAAATGTGCTGCATTATTTTAATGACAACAAATGGGAGCTTGTTTCTACAGAAGAACTTGATGGTACTTTTGGTAATTTGGTGGAGGATGAAACGGGGCGTTTGTGGTTGACATCGGAGATGAAGATTGCTTATCGCGAAGGGGGTCGTTGGATATTGGATGAAATAAGTCCTATTGAAAACGAGAATCAGTCTTGGTTCACGGAATCCTTTTCAGATTTAGTGGTGGTGAAGGGCAACCAAAAGTGGGCAGTTACCAATTTTAAACGCGTATTCAAATACAATGATTCTAGTAAGACATGGGAGTATCAATTGACCTTAGATGAAGATGATTCTTTATTAGGAGAAAGCTTTTGTTATGGCTATAATCCTCCTTCTTTATATACGGATAGTAAGGGAAACATATGGGCAAATGGGGAGCGTTTTTTAGCAAAATATGATGGAAATGATTGGGAGTATTTTTTGGATGATGAGATTGATATGGGCTGTGGAGTCTATGATTTAGAGGAAGATTTACAGGGTAATATTTGGGTAAATGTAAGTCGGAATTTAGTCTACAAATATGATGGTATAAAATGGGAGGAAATAAATGCTGCAAATTCAGGATTGTATGAAGACGGAGTTAATGATATAGAGGTAGATCATGATGGAAATATTTGGTTTGTGAGAGGAACTTCTATTAGTGTTTTCCAAGCAGGTGGTGGTGTCGGTTTAGAGGGGGAGGAAGAGGGCTTGATAGATAAGTCAAGCCATATTTCGGACTTACAACTTTCCCCCAATCCGCTAGTTAGTAATACGCCACTCACTATCTCATTTGATTTATTAGAAAATGCGGCTACCCAAATAGCCGTTTATAATAGTGTAGGTCAACAAGTATTTGTGCGCGACCAAGGACAATTAGTAAAAGGCGAACATCGTTTTGAACTAAATACAAGTTTGAGTATGGGGTGGTATTTGCTAAGTATTCAAACAGATAAAGGACAGATGATCCAGTCGTTTATCGTTCACGAATAAAACAAACACCATGAATCGCAGATCATTTATTATCAATACCTCATTGACTGCTATTGCTGTTTCTACTTTCGGAACAGTGCTTGGATGTACCAAAGAGAGCATGGGTGTGGAGGCAGAACAACTACGTTTTGTGGGAGACTGCAAAACAACGAATGATATATTAGGTCCTTTTTACCGCCCCAATGCCCCTATTCGCTCTGACCTTACTTGTGAAGGACTCGAAGGGAATATCATTACACTGAAAGGACAAATATTAGGTGATGATTGTACAACTCCTATTGAAAATGCACAGATAGAAATTTGGCATTGTGATACAAAAGGAGTCTATGATAATAGCTCCCCCGATTTTCGCCAACGAGGTCGATTGATGACGGATGCCGAAGGAAATTACACCTTTAAAACGATCTTGCCTGGCAAGTATTTGAATGGGCAATTATATCGCCCTTCACATATTCACTTTCGAGTCACTGCCGAAGGAAAAAGAGAAATTGTGTCACAAATCTATTTTGAGGGAGACCCCGATATTGCTGCCGATCCCTGGGCTTCTGTTGAGGCTGCACAATTGCGTATTTTAGACCTGATTCCTGAAGATATTAATGGGGGAATTGCTGTAAACTTTGATATTTATATGGCGGCTGAATAAAGGGGTGCTTATTTCTTTTTCTTTACTTATCTTTGGAGGTAAAGAAGATATAAGTAAGCTATGAAGCTATTCCGCGAAATTGCCAAAGAACTATCAATCGTGATACTAGGGATATTAGTTGCCCTAGCCATCAATAACTACGTCCAAAATCGAAAGAACAAGCAATTTCTCCAGGAATCCATTTCACTGATCCAAACAGAGCAAGCCGAGAACCTGCAAAAACTTCAAAAAAGTATTACTAGTCAAAAAGAATCCATTCAGATTTATCAAAAAAATATAACAGCCGATAGCCTTTCGATTGCCGAATTAATCGCCAAATCGAAGGGCTTTACTACTATTAATCTAAGCCAGTCGGCTTGGAGTAAATTACTCTCCAAACATGTAGAACTAGTAGATTATAAAATGTTTAAGTCCCTCACCAAAATTGAAAACCAACTTGGATTTATTGACGATATAAAAGTACGTCTAGGAGACGTAGGCTTTGATCGTGCCCTAAAAACAGACAAAGCTTCCAAACAATTGGTACTAACCTTGATGCAAGATTTAGTACGGGCAGAAGAAGAACTCGCAGAGGAGTATCGACACTTTAATGAGTTAACCAATTGAGATGGCAACAAGGATTATTCCTTTAGGCAATATTAACCAAGCGCCTAGTAATAAGCATCCAACACACCATTGGTATGCGGTAGACATCCACTTAAAAGGAGAGGACGCAACTATTGTATTAACCGAATCCATTGCTGGCGGCCATGCCGAACAAGGAGGTTCATTGACTTGTTCTTTAGAGGAGTTAAAAGAATTAGATGATTGGGAAGCACATTTTACATTAGCAGGTGTAGAATGGGCAATTCCACTTATTAAACAAGAAGAGGTAGAGGCTAAGGTGATCATAAAACAACTAATTAAAAAAGCTATACAAACATGAACTCAATACGTCTCCTTCTTTTATTTGCCTGTATTCTATTATTCTCCCACTTTCATTGCGAGCAAGAAGGCGTACATATTCCTATCAAAGAAGATAAACTCGTACAATATATTGTTGATCCGAAAGAGCAAGATTTGCGACTTTTTTGGCAAGATGAGCAAGGCGAACCGCTGAAGTCATTTAAGAAGATGCGCAGTATGCTAGAAGATCAAGGGCAAGAATTGGTATTTGCGATGAATGGAGGCATGTTTTTGAGAGACTTTTCCCCACAAGGACTTTATGTGGATGAAGGAAATTTGCTAAAACCTATCGATACCATCCAATCGGCCTATGGTAATTTTTACCTCCAACCCAATGGTATCTTTTACCTCACCTTCGATGGAACAGGGGGCGTTTCTGCCACAAAGGATTTTGAATATGGAGAACATATTCGCTTTGCCACCCAATCGGGGCCCATGTTGGTTGTTGATGGGGAATTACATCATAAATTTATCAAAGGCTCCAATAGCTTGCATATCCGCAATGGAGTAGGAGTACTGCCCGATGGAAAGCTATTATTTGCCATGACCAAAGAAAAAGTCAATTTCTACGACTTCGCCAGTTTTTTCAAATACAAAGGCTGCCAAAATGCCCTTTATTTAGATGGTTTTGTATCTCGTACCTACCTACCTGCTCAAAATTGGACACAATTAGATGGAAAATTTGGGGTGATGATTGGGGAGGTAAAAAAATAGGAATACCTTTGGGGATGCAAAAATTTGAACCTAATGTCCTTTTTGAAGACAATCACCTGATCGTTATCAATAAACCCGCAGGAATGTTGGTGCAAGGTGACCGTACAGGAGATATACCACTCGTAGAGTATATCAAAGCCTATATCAAAGACAAATACAATAAACCTGGGAAAGTGTTTCTAGGCATTCCCCACCGTATTGACCGTCCTACCTCTGGTATTTTGGTGTTTGCGCGTACCAGCAAAGCCCTAGAACGAATGAATCGTTTGTTTAAGGAAAGGGAAGTAGAGAAGACCTATTGGGCAGTGGTGAAGAATTGCCCGAAAAAGAAGGAAGGACAATTGGAGAATTTCCTTTTCAAAAATCAACAGAAAAATAAATCATACGCATTACGAGAGGAGAAAAAAGGTACGAAAAAAGCAATTCTTAGCTATAAATGGTTGGGACAAAGTGATCATTACCACCTCCTAGAAGTATATCCACAAACAGGCCGACATCACCAAATACGGGTGCAATTAGCAGCCATAGGAAGTCCGATCAAAGGAGATTTAAAATATGGCGCGCCTCGCTCCAATAAAGATGCCTCTATCCATTTGCACGCTCGAAAAATAAAGTTTATACACCCTGTTCAAAAAGAACCTTTAGAGATCGTAGCACCACCACCGATGCATGATGCTGTGTGGCGATTTTTTGCTAATATTTGAATTTTAAATCACAACAAAAAATCTGCACCCCCCGTACAGACAAGGCATGCCTTGTCTCTACTCACATGCCTTTGTCTCTACTCACATGCCTTGTCTCTAC
>JAHDHP010000167.1:7666-9475 GCA_020631245.1 Bacteroidota bacterium
TACTCACATGCCTTGTCTCTACACCAACCGCACCATCTGCGCGCCCTCCACCATCTCATCCACAATATACCGTCCTATATTCGTCCAACGATACGATTCATCCATCACCATGCTATCGGATGACACCACAATCTCTCCCGAATCAATCAATACTTGATCGGGATTATGTGCCAATTCCACATCCCAATTCCACTGATGTTGTACGATCAATTCATACATCATAACCTTCAATTTACCACTATTACCCACAGGCGTATCAAAATACCAATTCACTTTACCCAATTGCAATTTTTCCAATGATTTGGCAATCAAGTGAATCGCAGGAATCGTTTCTTCTACTCGGCGATACGTACCATGCACACTTGCCAAATCTCGATAACTTGTATCTTTCCCCTCAAAAATAAGTCCGCCCGAAAGCGCGCTTTCAATATTGATAAGAAGGTTGTAGCCATCAATACAAATCGTTTTACCTACCAAATCACCTACCAATACCTCCTGCTTTTTGCGTCGTTCAATAGCCTGATCGGAGCAACTACATCTCCAAACCGCCTTACGTTGTCTTTCGGTTAGGCGATACTTATCACCCACCAATTTCAATGTGGCCTTATCCGAGTATCCGCGTGAAAAAAGCCACGAGAGATCAATTACTGCCTCGCTAAGTTTCGGCCATTGTTTGGCATCAAATAAACGAGCATCATTTGGATGCTGTCCACGATGTTTGCGGCTATCAGGCATAAATAGAAAGTTTACTTAAAAATCAACAGCTACCTTCGCACGAATAAACTCCCCAATACGTTCAATCGCCGCCTTTGCTTCAGGTAATACGGGCCAGAAAAAATGCCACACATGATACATACTCGTCCACTTTTCAAGTACCACCTGCACACCCGCCTCCTTCGCTTTTTGGGCCAATCGGGTAGCATCATCCAACAAAATTTCATCAATTCCCACTTGTATCAATAAAGGAGGAAGCCCATGAAGTTCCGCAAAAATAGGAGAAACAAGCGGATGTGTCAATAAAGAGCGATCTTGCTCTACATATAATAAAGCCATCATATCCAATGCAGGAGGAACCAACATTGGATCTGCTTTTTTGCGCGTTTCCATAGAGGCTCCACTATTCGACAAGTCCGTCCACGGCGATAAGCAAACACCAGCAGCAGGCATCGGCAATTGTAAATCTCGAATTTGACAAAAGGTAGAAATAGTCAAGCCTCCACCCGCTGAGTCGCCTCCAATAATAATATTTTCGGGCAAATAACCCGCCTCCAATAACCATTTGTAAGCAATAATTGCATCATCTACAGCCGCAGGAAAAGGTCGTTCGGGAGCTAATCCATAATCGAGCATCAAAGCTTTAAAGCCTCCTTTTTGCACCATTTTGCTCACCAATCCTTTATGCGAATGAATAGACCCTAAGCCATAGCCTCCCCCATGAAAATATAAAAAGACGACTTCTTCAGGACTATCCGTTGTTGTTAACCAAGCAGCCTTTATACCACTCACCTCGGTCATCTCCATCTCTACACCTCGACAAACACCTACTTTAGAAGTAATTTTATCAAAATAGGTACGCAATCGTAAGGCATCAAACCGCTCTGGTTTACTGGTATAATAATACAAGGCTCCTTTGCGCAATTTCAAGGTGGTTTTTACGATTTGACTTCGAACACTTGGCATAAAAATATAGTTTGTTTGTTTTGATTTTTTTGGGCGTGCCCCCATTTTTGCCAATCGAAACCTGTCAGGTTTTAAGCAGTACGTTATTCGACAAATATGGTGTTTACTATAAACCTGACAGGTTGATTG
>JAHDHP010000168.1:0-5126 GCA_020631245.1 Bacteroidota bacterium
AATTCACTAATTCGCTCATTGATATTGCGTGAGGGATAGTAGTGGTAGCTTGCCGTAGAGCCGTTGCGTGCAACGGCTGTACAGAAAGGTAGTGACACTTCACCTAGTAGGGCTGACGAAGGAAGACACTACTAGGTGATATAGTGGAACACCTTTTCTGCAAGGCAACTACAAACGGATAGCCCGACCCCATTTTTCTCGCTTTTGCCAAAGTTCCTGCGAGGACGCAGGAACGGGCAAAAGTGAGAAAAATGGGGGCACGCCCAGCTATTGATGACTAGGTGATTGCATGACTGAATGATTGAATTTGAAACATTGACATACAGGTCTACCCCCTACATAAATTCTGTCTAGGCTTTGTAATAATTGTTAATCACTTCCTTGTCTCCTCCTTCTGCTAGTAATTGTTTCTTACGCGTTTCTTGTACTTGCTTCATAAAAGCAGTTGCTTCATCGTGGTATTGCTTGGCGAAGGCTTCTGTTGGCTCGTTTTTATTGATACGAAGTACATAGTCATTGAAGGAAGTATCGAAGCTGAATTTGCCTGATTCGACATAGTTGGTATCGAAGTCTTTGATGATTCCTTTTTGGGTATTACATTTTACGTCGATACTGAGTAAGAGGGCTTTGGCTCCAATGACGAAGGCACTGTAACTGTGGTAGATGCTATCGGCCCATGCTCCTTGTTGGAAGGCTTCCGCTCCTAGTTCGACTTTTTCTTCGGCATCATTGATGATACTGGCTACAACATCATAGCTTACTCCTGCACACTCTCCTACTCCAATGGCTTGTACATATTCTGTTTCCTCTCCCCAATCTTGAAAATCGGCATCGGTCAGATTAGTAGTGTCGGTAAGTGGTTTGAGCAGGTCGTAGAAATAGCGTTTTCCTTGTCGTTGGAAATAATCATTGAATAGTTCACCATCTTTTCCATTGGCTTCGTAATCGGCAAGGGACATTCGAATGACATCTGGTATTCGTTTGGTAGGTACTTTGATAACTTTTTCGGCCACAAAGCCTTTCCCTTCAGGGTCAACTCCTCCACCCATTACGACTTGCATAGCAGGTACGATGAGCGGTTTTACACGAATAGAGCTACCATGAAAACCGATATTGGCGGCCATGTGTTGCCCACAAGAATTCATACATCCACTAATCTTGATTTTTAGGTCTTTTTCTTCAACCATGGCAGGATATTCCTCTTTGATCATTTGTTCGAGTTGGTCGGCAAGTCCTGTACTATTGGTAACAGCGAGATTACAAGTATCGGTACCAGGGCAGGCGGTAATATCTACTAAGGTATCGAAGCCTGGTTCTCCTACTCCTAACTTTACGAGTTCATTGTGTAAATGTGCTAGGGCTTCTTTACGCACAAATTTGAGTAGGATACCTTGGTTGACAGTGATACGCAGATCGTCGGCTGCCCATTCTTTGATGAGTGCTGCTAGTTGGCGGGCTTCTTCTGCTTGGATGTCTCCTAGTTTGACACGCAATTGAACAGCGTAGAATCCTTTTTGCTTTTGCTCGTAGACATTGGTACGTACCCATTGCTCAAATTTGGCAGGATCATTTGCCTCGCTTGTTGGTGGTGTTTTTTCAGGAGCGGGATCAGGAATAGCTACTGCATTGCGATCTATTTTGTAGCTCTTATTTTTGATAGCCAGTCGCTCTTCTTCTACCAATTCCATAAATGCGTCGAAGCCGATTTTTTGAATCAAAAACTTCATGCGTGCTTTGAAACGCTTGGCTCTTTCTCCGTAGCGATCAAATACGCGAATGGCGGCTTCCATAAATGGAATGATTTGATCTTCGTGCAAGAACTCATAGGCAGTAGGAGCAACGATTGATTGCGCTCCTAATCCACCACCTATCACTACTTTAAATCCGCGTACCTCTTCGCCATTTTCGTCTTTTTGGATACGGGGGATGAATCCAAAATCGTGGAAGTAGGTAAAGGCGGAATCTTTTTCACTAGAAGAAAAGGCTGGTTTGATTTTACGGCCCATATCTTGGCAAATGGGGTTGCGCAAGAAGTATTTGAAGGATTCATAGACATATGGACTTACATCGAATGGTTCATCGGGGTCGATCCCTGCATTGGCAGAGGCGGTGAGGTTTCGAACGGTGTTTCCACATGCTTCACGTGCTGTTATATCTTTTTCTTCAAGGAGTGTCCAAATGTCGGGGGTATCATCTAGTTTGATGTGGTGCATTTGGATATTCTGGCGAGTGGTAAGGTGTAGGTTACCATTGGTAAATTTCTCGGCAATATCAGCAATGCGAATGAGCTGTTCTGCGGTGAGTTTACCAAATGGAATTTTGATACGAAACATGTGTACACCTAATTGACGTTGTCCGTATACGCCTCTGGTAAGACGGTAATGTTTGAACTTGTCTTCGATCATTTTGCCCGATTTGAACTCATTGATATTATTTTTTAATTCAATGATGTCTTTCTTGGCTTCTTGACTTACGTGGTCCAGTGAAAGTGGCATATTCCTATATTTTAAGTGTGATTAATTTCGTTGACTTTATTAATTGTTGATTTGATCATATATACACTAAAAAAGCCTTTCCAAATGACTCTGGAAAGGCTTCTTCAATATTTGATTGTTGGTATATATACACTAGCTTTCTAACCTTTGCAGAGAACATAAGGAAGTACAACAGCAACAACAACAATTGGCGATATGTACAAATTTGTTAAACAAAGGTTAAATAATTTTAGAAAGTGAAAAACTATACTTGATTACCATACAATATTATGCCGAATTTTTGAAACGTGCAAATTCTGAAAGCTTTTTTTCATGTAACTAGCTCAAAGAAGACTTTTTTTTCTTTATTCTCCTACAAATTCAAAGCATCCCATATCGGGGTTTTCATCGCGAGGAACACCGAGTATATCACTGGTTTCCACTAAGATAAGGGGATCTAGAATTTGTTCAGGAGCAAGTCCAGCGTCCTTACAGAAGGAATCGTCTGAAAGTTGGAAATTATTTGTTTCTCTAATAAATATTTTGTCTTTATTGTTTTGACTGGTAAATAAACAGTCATGTATATTATCGCCGTTTCGGTTAATTGCTTCTTCTGACTTGATGAGGCAGTTATAAAAATCGATAACAAACTCGGCTTCTCCTTCGGTAATATCCCCCAGACTTACTTCTTCTTCTACACTTCCATGAATGATGGTATTATAAAATTGAGCGGAGGTTGCGTTTACATTTATATCTCCATTTTCCAATTCCACAAAGTTACCAATGGAGACAAGGGATTCTTGGTGATCGGTTCCATTAAAATTGGCAAAGGTACAATGGTTAAAAGCATATACCCCTCCAAATACTCCTTGAAAGGCATTTCGTTTACAATTATAGACGAGCACGTTAGAGCAAGATATGACAGAGGCCACCCCTAGAATACCAGAGGCGGACATATTTCGTATGATTGAATTCTTCAAAATTAAATTGGGCTGGGTGCCTGATATGGGTAGCGAATCGACTAATACCCCATAAAATCCATTTTGGATAATTGCATTATCAATTGTATTGTTAATACTTCCTCTTTGCATCAAAATAGCCCCCCATTGTCCAGAGACATCTTGATATTTCTGTTCACGACGTGTTCCTTGAAACACAACTTTACTCATCGTATCCTGACCTCCAATAACATTCAAACTACCTTTCACCAACATAATTGCATTATTATGCATATGTATTTGTGTGCCTGGCAAGATAGTTAGCGTTTTTAGGGAGTCGATAATTACCCCATCAAAGATGACATAGGGCAGGTCATTGGTCCAGATAGTATCACCTGTTACTCCGACCGTTATACCATTAGGTGTACCTGGTCCAAAGAAATGGGCATTTTGCCCCCAAGATACGAGTTGTACATCTTGGATAATGTCATTGGTTTCAAAGAGGATAGAGTCTTCTACAATAAAGGGGGTATTTTGGTCATTGGGATCGACGGTTACTTCTACAAAGACATGTACACTGTCATTTGCCCATACCTCTATATTTTCTATTCGAGAACCCGAAATACCATCTGCATTGATTCGGTAAGGAGAATCATCTCCCATACCTAGCCGGATCGAAGAAATGGTAATATCTTGATTGCTATTGTTATAAACGACGAATTCTGTAAAGGTGGTAGAACCAAAGGTTACAAATACTGTGTCGAAACTAATCGTATCGTGGGAAAAAGCAAGCCGAAAATCAGGATCAATTTCAGTATCGTCGGGTGTACAACTTGTCTCCATCATGGCTAGTGTTCCTATAATTCCTAGTAGAATGGTATATAGGTAATATCGAAAAAATGCTTGCTTCATTAGTGGGTATTTAAAATCAGATGACAAAGGTAAGTAAAAATTGATCTTGTCCATATAAGGAGTACCATATTGCTTATTGAGGTTGCTTTTGCATTTACTTTTTATAAAGTAATCGCACTTGCAATTCCTGCAATACTTACTTTTGTATTTGGAACTGCCAATAAAATAGTCGCAGCTGCTTCCAAGGTAGCTCCTGTTGTAATAACGTCATCTACGAGTAAAACGTGTTTCCCTTCTAACTCATTTTTTTGCTCCTCATCTATATAAAAAATGGAGGCTACATTTTCCCATCGTTTATATCTCCCCAATCGGGTTTGAGTGCCTGTATCATGATTTCTTTTGAGCAAGTCATGAGCCGCCTTAATGTCTAGACTTTCTGCTAGGCTATCTGCAAAGGTGGCACATTGGTTATAGCCTCTTCTTTGTCGTTTGGAGGGGTGTAAGGGTATAGGAATGATGATATCCCAACTAGCAGCTATTGTATGGGCTTCTTTTTGTAATGTTTTACCATATAGCTCTCCTAATCGTGTGCCTATTTCTTGGCGATTTTTGTATTTGAGTTGGTGAATGAGGTGTTGCACCCTTCCTCCCTTTACAAACACGTAAAATGCTATTGCTGTTTCTAGCTTGACACGACCCCAAAATTGTTTAGCAAGGATATTATCTGCTTCTTTGTGGTAGTTGCTGAAGGGGAGGTCAAACTCACAAAACAGGCAGATTACGTCTTCATTTTGCTGGAGACGGCGTTGGCACGCTGCACAGGTATTGGGGTAGATGAGGGCGATAAGGTCTTTGGCGTAGG
>JAHDHP010000168.1:5226-9473 GCA_020631245.1 Bacteroidota bacterium
CTTGGGGAGGCGACGATTTACAATCCTACAATATAACGGTACCAATTATATCACCTGGAGGAGGCGTTATTTCTTACAAAAAAACAATACCTTTGCACTCAATTATGAGTCTTGATCAACTACTCCAAATCTATCAAAATGACCAGCGTACGAAACAGCTTGTTGATACTATTCGACAAGCTGCGCAAAGCCGTCTAAATCTTAGTGGCATTATAGGCTCTCTTGATGCTATGATTGCCGCTGCCACCTATCGGTCATTCCCACACACACAGTTATTTATTCTTGAGACCAAAGACGAAGCTGCCTATTTTCAAAACGACCTCAAAAATCTGCTTGAAAATAAATCTGTTTTGTTCTTTCCCGACTCCTTCAAAAAGCCAGGTTATCTAGAAGAAATCAACAAATCGAATGTATTGCTACGTGCGGAGACAGCGAGCAAACTGGCTCATGCTGAAATGCAAAGTCAATTATTGGTTACTTATCCCGAAGCTTTTTTTGAAAAAATTGTCAATACCAACGTATTACAAAAGAATACAATCCTCATTCAAAAAGAAGAGAAATTAGATGTGGCTTTTATGGTGGAAGTGCTAGTAGAATACGGATTTGAACGAAGTGATTTTGTCTATGAGCCTGGTCAGTTTGCGGTACGTGGAGGTATTGTTGATATTTACTCTTTTGGAAATGACCTTCCTTATCGAATAGAGTTATTTGGAGATGAAGTTGATTCCATTCGCATTTTCGATCCGCTAACACAGCTATCTACACAAAAACTATCGAAGGTTACGATTGTACCTAATATCCAAACTCAGTTTGGGAGTGGTGACAAAGCTTCTTTACTACATATTACTCCCGAAAATACAACGGTTTGGGTCAAGGATTTAGAAGTCTTACTGAGCATTAACGAAAAATGCTATAAGAAGGCAATCAAAGAAGCAAAGGCTTTTCAGGAAGCCAACCCTGAAGAGGAGCATGTCATATTTACAGATGACCCTGAAAAAACCTTCCTAAGTACCCAAGAACTATTAAGAGATATACAAAACAAAAGGATCATTGAGTTTGGGCGTAGTACTTATTTTAAAGAAAGTCCGACGATTAATTATGTCGCAAGTCCACAACCTAATTTCAACAAAAACTTTGAACTACTCATCAAAGACTTAGAAGCTAATGATGAGGAAGGTTACAAAAACATCCTCTTTGCCGATAACCCGCGTCAAATAAACCGCTTTGAAAGTATTTTCGAAGATGTAGGCACCCACGTTCGTTTTGAATCGTATGCGACTTCTTTACATGAAGGATTCAAGGATGATCACCTTAAACTTGCCTGTTATACCGATCACCAAATATTCCAACGATTTTATAAATATAAAGTCAAACAAGGTTATTCCAAAGATAAGGCAATGACCATTCGCATGTTACGAGAATTACAACCTCGCGACTATGTTACCCATATTGATCATGGGGTAGGTAAATATGCAGGATTAGTAAAAATCACTGTCAATGGGAAGCAGCAGGAGGTGATGAAAATCATCTATAAAGGGAAAGATATTTTATATGTCAATATCAATTCCCTACATAAAGTATCGAAGTATGTTGGGAAAGATGGACGTATACCGAAGATCAATAAATTGGGATCGGATGCTTGGCAAGCACTCAAGCGGAAAACCAAGCGGAAGATTAAGGATATTGCGGCTGATCTGATTAAGTTGTATGCCAAACGAAAGGCATCAGAGGGATTCTCCTTTAGTCCTGATACCTATATGCAAGCTGAGTTAGAAGCCTCTTTTATTTACGAGGATACGCCTGACCAATATAAAGCGACACAGGATTTTAAAGCAGATATGGAAGCCCCCAACCCCATGGATCGCTTGATTTGTGGAGATGTAGGTTTTGGAAAAACAGAAATTGCAGTACGAGCTGCTGCCAAAGCTATTGCAGATAGTAAGCAAGTAGCTGTTTTAGTGCCTACTACCATACTAGCCATGCAGCACTTCAAAACTTTCTCCGACCGTCTTTCCATGTTCCCTTGTACAGTTGATTATCTCAACCGATTTAAAACAACCAAACAAAAAAACGAAACGCTTAAAAAGCTAGAAGCAGGAGGAATTGATGTAATTATTGGTACTCATGCTTTGCTTGGAAAGAAAGTAAAATTTAAAGATTTAGGCTTACTGGTTATTGATGAAGAACAAAAATTTGGAGTCGCTGCCAAAGAAAAGCTTCGTGGATTAAAAGTCAATGTAGATACCTTAACCCTTACCGCCACCCCTATTCCACGTACCCTTCAATTCTCCTTGATGAGTGCGCGTGATTTGACGGTTATTAACACTCCTCCCCCCAACCGCCAACCTGTTTCTACCGAATTAGTTGGTTTTGATCCAGAACGCATACGAGAAGCCATCAATTACGAAGTTTATCGAGGGGGACAAGTCTTTTTTATCCATAATCGAGTAAAAGACCTTATCGAAATAGCTGCGATGATCAAGCGATTATGTCCTGATATTGATGTAGGGATGGCACATGGACAATTGGAAAATAAAGACCTAGAAGACAAGATGATGAAGTTCATCACCAATAAATACGATGTCCTTGTCTGCACCAATATTGTCGAATCAGGTTTAGATGTATCCAATGCGAATACCATCATTATCAACAATGCCCAAAACTTCGGATTGAGTGACCTCCATCAATTACGTGGGCGGGTTGGACGTTCTAATCGAAAAGCATTTTGCTATCTCATCACCCCCCCTCTCTACTCACTCCCCGATGATTCACGCAAACGCCTCAAAGCCATCGAACAGTTTGCCGACCTAGGAAGCGGTTTTCAAATTGCCATGAAAGATTTGGATATTCGTGGAGCAGGTAATTTGCTAGGAGGAGAACAAAGCGGTTTTATTGCTGATATTGGCTTCGAGATGTACCAAAAAATTCTCAATGAAGCCATTCAAGAATTGAAAGAAACCGATTTCAAAGAGGTATTTCAGGAACAACGTGAAAAGGAGCGTAGCTTTGTCCAAGATTGTCAGATAGATACGGATTTAGAACTTCTTATTCCTGATAATTATGTCAATAATGTCAGTACACGTCTAAGTCTTTACACCGAACTAGATAATATAGACACTGAAGAAGGCATTCTAAAGTTTAGGGATAAATTACGAGATCAATTTGGACCTTTACCCTCTCAGGTTAAAGAACTATTTCAAACAGTTCGATTACGTTGGGTCGCCAAGAAATTAGGATTCGAACGCATTTCTTTCAAACAAGGAAAATTACGAGGATATTTTCCTGAAAATCAAAGCTCTCCCTACTACGAATCAAGCATTTTCTCGCAAATACTAAAGTACGTACAGCGCAATGCTGCTAAAGCACGCTTTAAGCAAACCAACAAGCATTTCTTGCTCATTTTTGAGGAGGTTTCTTCGATGCATACTGCAAGAGAGTTATTATTGGAAATTGAAGATTTTGTGAAGAAGGCAGAGCTTGCCTAAACAGACTCAATATCTTTTATAAAAGCCATGATTTCATCTACCAATTCTTGAGGCTTAGGCAAAAAAATATCATGCCCACTATCCGCTAACACAATCACCTTACACGTAGGATTCTTTTCTTTAAATGTCGGTAATATTTGGTCTGGGAAAAGGCTATCTTCCTGTCCCCCTTTTACTAACATCAAAGGGCATGTTAAGGCCTGCAATTCTGGGAATAGATTTTCAAAAGCTCCATCATTTACCATTCCATTCAAAAAGGCATCTCTCAATTCAGGTTGATTTTGCTTCACATTCTTTGCCCAATTTTCATCCACAGGAGGATTCACAGGTGGGTAATCTCCTAGTATGATTCCTTGTACTTTCTCCTTATCTTTTGTGGCTGCTCGAATCGCAATACCTACCCCCATCGAATACCCAAACAAATAGTATTGACTCAATTGAAGATGTGCAACAACCGCTAATACATCCGATGCTTGCTCCTCTAATGAATAACCTCTTTCGGGCGCATCACTTTTTCCGCGTCCACGAATGCTAATAATAATGTGGTAATGACTTAATTTTCCAGCAAAACCTTCTTCAATATCCTCTGCTGAATTCGTCGCTCCTGGCACACAGACAATAGGCACTTCTTTTTCAGAAGCATTAAATATGAGCGCGTGGATATTAACTCCTTTATTATTGATGGTCATTTCTTTACGGTTCATTTGCTTATTTTTGGGTGAGTAATTTTGAAGAAGATAAACAAATGGTATGCCCTATTAA
>JAHDHP010000169.1 GCA_020631245.1 Bacteroidota bacterium
CTTTTTCTTCTGCTTTTTTAGCAGCACTACTAGTTGTTTCTTCACTAGTTACTTCTTCAACTACCTTTTCTTCTTCTGTTGTTTTTTCTTTCGCCTTTACCTTGGTCTTTGTTACAGTTGGCTCAGTTACTTTTTTGAGTTCTTCTTTTTTAGGTTTTTCCGCTGCTCTAGCGATAGTCGTCGGTGCAGGCTCCCCATTCAAATAACCAATAACCCCTTTCATATTGGTAAACTCAGCTTCATTGAATAAGCGGGTCAGATAGACAATACGCCCTTGGTGGTCGATGATGACATTGCGTGTAACGCCTGCTTTTTTATCAGCAAATAATCCAAATATCTCTGCGCCAGGATCAAGTGCGATAGGGTAGGTGATGTTGGTTTTGTCGATAAGTTGTTGGGCTTTTTCAAGCGGTTCATCTCGATCAATACCAATGACCTGCATCCCTTTGTCTTTGTATGCTTGCCAGATGTCCGATTCGATATGCGGCATTTCTTTGATACAGACGCCACACCAACTAGCGGTAAATTGTAACATGACGGGTTTGCCACGTAGATCGCGAATGTTTTTTTGAGTCCCATCGGTAAGGGTGAATGAGAAGTCGGGTACCATATCACCGATTTGTACTTTATAGCCTTTGGGGTCTTCTGTATATCGTTTTTTTTGTTCTACTGATATAGGAAGTTCATCGGCTTTAAGGTCGGGTATATTGGTGGTTTTGGGGCTGCAACTAGTTAACCACAAAGTGCACAAAGAGAGCCACAGAGCGCACAAAGAGATTTTTTTGTGCGATGTGCGAGGTGTGGTGCGCGATGAATAGTGAGGAGTTGTGTTTTTTTGTATGACTTGTTTATTCATGGTTGGGTATTTTGTCGTGAAAACCACCAGCAAAGACGCTGGCAGCAGCTAAGAAATGAGTGCGTAACGCTAACGCAACAACACAATCCCACAACAACTGTCCGCGTGAGGGATAGTAGTGGTAGCTTGGCGAAATAGGGGACCTATGTGAAGCAAGGACTAGCAGGGCTGACGGAGGAAGACACTGCTAGGACTATGCTGAACTAGCCCGTATGAGCCGACTACAAACGGATAGCCCGACCCCATTTTTGCCCATCGAAACCTGTCAGGTTGGAGGAATTACGTAAATGCGTATTGATAGCACTCCCCAAAAACCTGACAGGTTGATGGGCAAAAATGGGGGCACGCCCAAATATATTGAAAATAGCTTACTTAGTAAAGAGGAAAGAATAAATTGACCAATCTAGCTGTCTCTTTGCTAACAATACTTCGTTGAAAAGCCTCGCCAGAGCCTACGGCTATGCCTACGTTTTTCGCCTTGTCTTGTCAACAAATAGCCTAGCAATATTTGATCAATTTATTTTTTCATCTTTACTTAAAGGAGGGGACAGAAGAAGAAAAATGTAATTTTAATTGTTGAGGGCTTGTTTTATCTTTGGTGAAAATAAATGTTATGGCTGTTTCGAAGCTTTTTTATATGCTCTTATTTGGTTTATTAGTGGCGACAAGTAGCGCATGCTCGGATGGGAGTAAGTTGTATAATCGCCTAGGGGATTCGACATGGTTCATTGATGAGTATCAGCGAATTGAGTATGATCGCTTTGGTGATCCGATACGGGATTTTATCATTTTTAATTATGGCTCTTTTTCTTTTGAGGATAATAGTAGTGGATGGTATTTGTTTAATGAGGATGGGTGGATTTCGGAAGGGGAGATTACATGGGCCAATACGAATGATGAAGTGTATTTGACCCTAGATCGAGAGACGACAATTTATACGGTGGTGGATAGCAAGAAGCGGTACCAATTGTGGGAAACAGAGTATGTGTATAATGATGGGAGTTTTGATGTGATATATATGACCTTGACACGTTGATAGCTGCTTGTTTATTTGGTTTTTTTGACTCTACTTTGAAGGCTTGGGTCAAGTGCAAGGGCTTTTCGGAAATAGATTTGGGCTTTTGCAGAATCCCCTTTGCTACGCACACAATGTGCTAAGTTGACATAAGGTTTGGCGTATTCAGGATTAATTTTGATGGCGGCATTGTAGTGGACAATGGCACTGTCTATTTGTTTTTGATCGAGGAAAGCATTGCCAATATTATAATGAGCAGTGTAATAGGCTGAATCGAGTTGTAGGGTTTGGCGGTATATGGCAATTGCTTTGGTGTAGTCTTTTCTTTTGTCGTAAATATTGCCAATACGCAATAGGGTGCGTTTATTGGCAGGATCTAATGTCATTGTTTTGTTGTAGTATAAAAGTGCTTTTTCAATGTCCTTTTTTAGTTCATATGATTTTCCTACTCCAAAGAAAGCATCGGCAAAAGTAGAATCAATGGCGATGGCTTGCTTGAAGGTGCTGATGGCTTGGTCGTATTGTTGGAGTTTGGTGTAGGTAATTCCTTTATTGTTGTAGCCCGCGGCTTGGCGTGGGTCTAAGTCAATTACTTTTTGAAAAGAGGCAAGGGCCTCTTGATATTTTTCCTCTTCTAATTGTTGTGCTCCTAAGTCATTCCAGTATTTTCTTCCTTGCCCACTACTATTATTGGTATTACTAGTAGGTGTATTTTGTACTGCTTGTTTTTTGATGGGAGAACGACTTCTCGTATCATCAACAGGTGCGCTGCGGTCGCGTAGATTGAAGATGACAATAAAGGCGAATACAGCGGCTACAATGAGTAATATTTTGGGGTCTATTTTTTTGGGACTTGCTTCTTGTGTCATAGTGTAAGGGTTCTTTAAAAGGGATAACCAATCGCTAAATTGAGTATAATATTGCGATTGCCTGCATTTCGATAGATGGTTCGATTTCGTCCAAATACCCAGCGGTTACCTTCGGGGAGTCTGGGATCGTGAATCGGAGTTGCTAAGTCAAAACGCATGACAAAGTAACTGAAATCCATTCTTATGCCAAAGCCTGTTCCGAGGGCGATCTGTTTCCAGAATTGACCTGGTTTAAACAATCCGTCTGGGCGGTTAGGATCATCTTTTATATTCCAAATATTCCCCGCATCAGCAAATAAGGCTCCTTTGAAGAGTCCACTAATATTAAAGCGATATTCGATATTGGCTTCAATTTTCATTTCTCCAGAGCGATCAAATTCATTAAATCCGATACTATCTACTTCTAGGGAGGTTTCACCTTGTTCGAGGGTATAGTAGGGGACAGCACCTGGGCCAAGGCTACGAATGGTAAAGGCGCGTAGGTTTCCAGGTCCTCCAATAAAGAATTGTTTGACGAATGGAAGAACAGCACTTTCATTACTGTTTCCGTAGGGGATTCCTGCTCCGAATGCAAATCGAGAAATGAAAGGATTGTTGTTGCGGAAGTAGTGATAATGTCGAAAATCAATTTCTGCTCGTACATAACGCGAGTAAGGAAATCCAAAGATTTTGTCACGATTTATATTGCTAATTTGACTTAAAGGTAACAATACTAAATTGGCTGTATTTCCAGATACATCTAAGCTACCTCGGAAGTAGTTGAAATTGACGTATTTGTTGAGTTGTTGGTTGTTGTAAATGAAGGTGTAGTTAGCTCCTAAAATAAATTGTTCTTCAAAACTTCTTTGTAGAAGCGGGTTGGTTGCTAATTGCCTACGAAAGGCTGGTGTTTCATTACTAACATCAATAAAACTAATGATAATGGGATTGAAAGCATGTTTGACTTTTTCTGTCGCACGCCAATCATAACCGAAACCAAAGTTATAGGTATTTAGATTATACAAGCCTACACGATTGATATAATGAATGCCTAAACGGGTAATGGTATGTGGAATATAGAATTGTGTGTTGTATCGAATGCGTTTGATGGGGAAGATAAAACGCGGGATATCAAGTGTAAATTCTGTATTAAGGTCAACCGTATTGATAAGTGGAGAGTTGGTACGAATAGGATTTGGATTTAGCTCTAATCCGCCTGCCAGGTTGAAGGTAAATCGTTCTGCGCCTCGAAATAGATTTTTGTCGAGATAAGATAAAGAAAGGGCGGTTCCTAATAGTGAATTTTGGAAGGTACTTCCCGAAATACTGTTTAGTTCTATTTCTAAAGCGATGCTTTTTCGCTGGGCGGGTGTAAGTTGGATATAGGTATCTAATAAGGCTTGTTCGTCCACTTTTGTGTAGCGAATATTAGCGTATTTAAAGACACCCAGTTCTAAGAAGTGTTTTAGGGCGAGTCGATAATCATATTCGGAGTAGCTCCAGTTTTTGTGAATCCGAAGTTTTTCTAGAATTGCTTGGTATTTGAATGGGCTTGGGTTGGGAGTGATATAATACCAATCGATGTTTCCATCGGCTGTTTCGATTTTTAGAGTGTCGGTAAACTTGCTACTATCTGCTAGGTTCACATAATCGGGGTAGATATACACATTGTTGATGTTGTACTTTTTGTGTTGAGTACTATCACTGGGTGTTTTGACGCGGATATATACATCTACTAAACGATCATCAATAGTACTATCAATATCAAAATGAATATAGCGGCTTCCTGAAAAATCAAAATAACCTCTATTGCGAAAGTTTTTAGTGATTCGATTCATTTCTCCTCGAAGTCGTTGCTCCGAAAAATCTTGTCCTTGTTTGAGGATACTTTTTGAGCGGTTATCATGTAAGATAGCCAGCATGTCATTGTTTAAGGAGACCTTATGAAGATCAGAAGAGTCGGGAAGGAGATAAGGATCATCTGGAATACTATCCATAGGGAAGTAGATATCTCGTATTTTATAAGGAGCTTGTTCGATGCTTACAAAATATTCGACCGTTGTTTTTTTATTTTTGGTAATGGTTTTAAAATCTACTTGATTATAAAAATAACCCCTATCAAATAAGGCACGTTCAATATTTTTGACTGAACGATTGATGAGTAAACTATCGGTTAAAACAGGTGGCTCGGAATAGTTACGAGATAGAATGCCTTTAATACCTGTGCTATCGTCTTTGAAATGATTGTAGATAGATAGTCGAGTTCGGAATAAGCCTAGCATTTTAGTATTGGGCTTTAGACTGGAATAGGTGATAAGTTCACTTTTGAGTTTCGACTTATTAGGTATCTTGTAATTGGCTTTTAAATAGATGTTTGATTTTTTATAAAGAGTTTTATCAGCCGCTAGATATTTGGTATTATTACAACCTACATTTACTATTGCCAACAATAGTAAAACTAGAAGTAATAACTTGTTATATGTAATGAGCTTATACATGCAATGAAAGAAGTAAATAAATAGGGTTTATGATAAGCAAAAATCAAATAAAATTAATCCAATCGTTAAAAATAAAGAAATACCGCCACAAACATCGTGCTTTTGTGGTGGAAGGTGATAAGATGGTGAAAGAATTACTCTCTATTGATTGGAAAAAGGAAAATGAAGGACTTGTAAAAAGAATAAGGGTTGTATATGCTGTAAAAGAATGGATAGAGCAAGAACAAGTACTCATTGATGAATATCCTTCTTTGCAGTTTGAGTTAATTAGTGCTGCTGAATTAGCTAAAATATCGCAACTCCAAACGCCTAATAAAGTACTTGCCTTGGTGGATTTTAATGATTTGTCGATGGAACTTTCTCTACAAAATTCATTGGTACAACATGCATTAGTATTAGATCATTTGCAAGACCCAGGTAACCTCGGAACTATTATCCGCATAGCAGATTGGTTTGGTATAGAACGCGTTTATTGTTCTAATGATTGTGTAGACTTGTTTAATGCTAAGGTCATACAAGCAACGATGGGATCCGTTTTTAGAGTAAAACCCTATTATGTAGCACTTGAGAAATTAATGCAAGATGCAAAAAGAGAAGGCTTGCCCATTTATGGAGCTATGCTAGGAGGGGAAGTTATTCATAAATCAAGTTTTGAACGAAAGGGCTTGATTGTTATAGGGAATGAAGGTGCTGGTATTAGGAGTAGTATACAGCCTTATTTAAGTCATAAATTATCGATACCTCGACTAGGTAAAGCCGAATCTTTGAATGCTGCGGTTGCAACAGGCATTATTTGTGCTATAGCTTGTCTATGATATATGGTTTGTAGATGGATAATTTTTGTACAAATACGACTTTTATTTAGGTATGTTAGCAAAAAAAGATAATGAAGCTATAATTAGACAAATAGAGGCTGGTTTAGCCAATGCTGCAAAATATTCGGGTAAGGATTGGCAACGTTTCATTAAAGAAGTAGAAACAGTTGAAAGACTCTCTATTAGTCATCAAAAATATGATTATTATGCAAATGCTTTATTAAAAAGAGGTTTGTATTTTTATCGTAATGATAAGTTGGATCAAGCAATTCAAATTACCAAAAAAGCGGCTGACATTGCCTTAAAGTTTCAGTATAAACGCACACTCGCCCATTGTTATATCAATTTAAGTGGCTATTTCCAGCAAAAAAACCAATTAGGTAAGGCGATAGAATGTAATTATGAGGCATTAAAACTCAATCCTGATGATATAGAATCAGCCCATTTGTATAATAACTTGGCAATGATTCTATATGCTAGAAAAGAATATCAAAAAGGCTTAGAATATCTTGATAAAGCGATTGATTATTATCGAAAATTACCTATTGTAAAACTCGCAGGTGCCTATATTAATAGAGGCATTATTTTAATCGAATTAAATGATTTTGAAGAGGTAAAAAAAGCATACAAAGCAGCTACACGATATGCAAAGGAAGAAAAAGATGAATTTCTACATGCAACTGCTTTGGAGGGCTTAGGGAAGGTTTATTTTGAAATAGATGAGGTAGATAAGGGCTTGTCCTTTTTTATGGAAGCACTTGTCGTTGCGAATGGCCTGAATGAGCTATTTTTAAGAGGAAGTATCCTAAATATGATAGGTTTGGCTTATGAAAAGAAAGGTGATCTAGAGGAGGCCATACGCTTTTTTAAGAAAAGCTATAAACTGTATGATAAACATGCACATCCTAAAGCTGGAATTGAGAATTTAGAGATGCTTCACAAAACCTATTGTCGATTGGGTGATTTTGAGAATGCTTATCAATATCAATCTAAATTACTACAACTCAAAGAAAAGCAATTTGAAGAATCACAAGAAAACAGTATACAAGAAATTATACAAAATAAAGCAGAAGAAATAGATGTATTAAGAGATAAATCGGAAGTCATTAGTCGCCAAAATGAGGAACTTAGACAGTATGCTTTTATTGTAGCACATGATTTGAGAGAGCCACTTCGAAACATAAACGGTTTTGCGAACCTCATTAAAAGAGATGAAGAAACCTGCTTGTCAAAAGAGTCGGAAGACTTACTCGATTTTTTGATTGGTGCAAGTGTCAAAATGAATGACCTACTTAGTGATTTACTAAAGTATGCTACCATTGATATAGAACAGCGAAAATTAATACAAACGGATATGGAGGAATTGATTGAAGATGTGAAAGTTGATTTACAACAACAACTAGAAGAGAATGATACCCTCCTAACTTATAGTGATCTACCTAGTATCAAATGTTATCCTATACCACTTCGACAATTGCTCCAAAATTTTATTACCAATAGCATTAAATTCAGGCATCCAGATCGACCTGGTAAAATGCACTTCTCCCATCAACAAGAAGGGAAGGTACATACTTTTACATTTACGGATAATGGCATTGGCATAGAACCCGAATATCTACAAAAGATATTTGGCATATTTACCCGCCTAGATAAACAAAATTATGAAGGTACTGGGATTGGTTTAGCGATTTGTAAAAAGGTAGTCGAAAAACATGGTGGTACGATTAGTGCTCAATCAGATGGGAAATCGGGCACTACTTTTATTTTCACGATTGTAGAAGAAAATGGAATTACTAATTTGATAGCTTAGATTCGTTTTACTTAGAAAGCTTTCAAACTCATATCCATACTGCGGTAAGAGTGCGTAAGTGCTCCCACAGAAATATAATCAACCCCTGTTTCAGCATACCCGCGAATAGTTTCTAAAGTAATACCACCTGAAGATTCGGTTTCAAATCGACCATCGACCAATTTAACTGCTTCAATAGTAGTGGGCACATCCATATTATCAAGCAAAATGCGATCCACCTGACCTACCTCTAACACTTCCTGGAGTTCTTCCAAATTGCGGACTTCAATCTCCACTTTAATGTCTAGGTTCTTCTCCTTTAGGTATGCTTGTGTGGCAAGAATAGCAGGGGTAATACCGCCCTTAAAATCATGATGATTATCCTTTATCATAATCATATCATATAGCCCCATACGATGATTGTAAGCCCCGCCAATACGTACTGCCCATTTTTCAATAAGACGCATTCCAGGAGCCGTTTTACGAGTATCCAATACCTTCGCATTAGTTCCTTTAATCGTGTCCATATAAGTACGCGACATAGTAGCAATTCCACTCATTCGCTGCATACAATTGAGTACAAGACGTTCGGCAGTGAGGATAGATTGTACCTTGCCTTTAACGACAAAAGCAATATCCCCATATTTGACGGCTGATCCATCAGGTAGGTCTATGGTCATTTGTAGGTCGGGATCAACATAATTAAAAATCTCCTCTGCTAGTTCGATACCAGCAATAATGCCTTCATCTTTTACAATAAGACGCGCACGCCCTTCGGCATCGGCAGGAATACAGGAGAGGGAAGTATGGTCGCCTTCGCGGACATCTTCTTTATAAATACGATCTATAAATTCTTGGAGTTCTGTCATGTTTGATGATTGGGTGATTGAGTGATTGGGTGATTGGGTGATTGAGGCGTAACGCCTATTCACTCAATCGCACAATCACTCATTGTTTTCAAGCTCATATTATTCTAACATATCTAATTCTTCAATGGTTTTATTTTTCATCATTTCGATCAACTCGTCACGACCTGGACCAATGGAAAGAATGCTAATAGGTACATCCAATTCTTGTTCCAAAAAATCAACAAATTGCTGCAAGGCTTCTGGAATATTATCTTTCTCCCAGTCATTACCCCAGCCGTTGAAATCTTTATAGATAGGAATTAAATCTTCCCGTTCAAGGTCGAAAGGAACCTCGCTATTGATACGACTATCGTACTCATAATGAGTACAAGCACGAATGCTTTCGAAGTGATTGAGGATGTCAACTTTAGTCACCACTAATTCGCTAACACCACTCAGGAAAATGGCATATTTCAAAGCGGGTAGGTCGATCCAGCCACAGCGACGTGGACGACCTGTTGTAGCTCCAAATTCACCACCTGCTTGTCGAATAGCTTCTCCCACCTCACCCGTAAGTTCACTCGGGAATGGACCACCACCAACACGGGTACAATAAGCCTTGGTAATGCCAATAACCGATTCAATTTTGTCAGGAGCAATACCCAAGCCCGTACAAACACCTGCGCTAATGGTGCTAGAGGAGGTAACATAAGGGTAAGTGCCATAATTGATATCGAGCATACTACCTTGTGCCCCTTCTGCCAAAATGCGGCAACCATCATCAATCGCAT
>JAHDHP010000170.1 GCA_020631245.1 Bacteroidota bacterium
ATTGATTTGAAGTAACGAAACAAGTTTTTATAAAAAAAGAAAACCTCAACAGAAATCAAAGATTAATCTGATGAGGTCAAAACTAATTATGAAAATAAGAAAAGCGCCCTAGCCGAATTTGGTGGGAACTCAAGCTGTGAAGCGAGTTCCAGTCTTACTCTTGAAGACAATACAAATATACACTGAAAAGTAAAAACTTGCAAATAAATGACAATAAAAAGCTAAAAATAATTTAAGTCTATTTTAGTATTAAATGTCATTACTGTCTTCAATTGCTTAATAATAAGGCTTTTAAGTACAATTTTGTTCAAAAAACAGCTAAAAATATTTTTTTTGGATACTCTATACTACTTCCCCCCCACCCCATTATTCTTATTTCTGATACTTATTGAATATCAACACAATCTTACGACAGACAAATACATGACATTTTCCTCATATCAATCTGCATATTAGTGCCTATTATAAGAGGTAAATTATTAGGAATATGACCTGCTGGAAAATCGAAAATAACGGGATAATTAAAAGATGCGACCTGTTCGGCTATGGTTTCTTCTGCTGTTTTACCATAAGGCACTGTATTATCATTCATATCGGTCATCCCTCCTACGATCAGAGCAGCCAAATTGCTCAGTTTACCGCTTCTCTTTAGTGCCATCATCATTCGATCTATATGATACAGATATTCATCTAGGTCTTCTATAAATAAGACTTTCCCATTGGTATCAATATCGGCATTGCTCCCCAATAAGCTATAAATAAGAGAAAGGTTTCCTCCTACTAGCTGCCCTGTAGCATTTCCTTTGCGATTGAGTGGATGATCGTTTATGGTATAGGTCAATTGTTGCCCTTCTAGGACTAATTTAATTCCATTTAGGGCTTCCTTTGTATTCGTATGATATACACTGGGCATCGTAGCGTGTAGGGTTTGTATTTGGCAATGACGATGTATAAAACTATGTAGGACAGTGACATCACTAAAGCCCACAAGCCATTTGGGATGCTGGCAAAAAGTATCAAAGTTAATTTGGTCGATAAGGCGTACTGTACCATAACCTCCTCTTGCGCAGATGATTGCCTTTATATGAGGATCGTCTAACATGCTTTGTAGATCGGCTGCTCGCTCTTGATCCGTCCCACCAAATTGATGATGCACCTTCCCAATCGTATTTCCCAATTGTACTTTGTAGCCCCATGATTCAAATAATTGGATGGCAATTTGTAATTCATCGACTTGGATGGCACGAGCGGTGGTAAGAATCCCTATGGTATCTCCCTTTTGTAATGATGGTGGAACTTTCAATGTGTAATTTAAATTTAAGATGCTAACAGTATTATTTCTATCTTTGCACGAAATTTTAAAAAATAGTTTATCATGAAAGAACCTAAAAGGTATTTAGTTACATCGGCTCTTCCTTATGCCAATGGCCCACAGCATTTCGGACATCTAGCTGGCGCGTATATTCCTGCTGACATTTATGTTCGATACTTGCGTATGATGGGGGAAGATGTGCTATTTATCTGTGGTTCGGATGAGCATGGGGCCGCAATTACCATCCAAGCTAAAAAGGAAGGCATTACGCCTCAAACCATTATTGATAAATATCATCCTCTTAATAAAGAATGCTTTCGCAAGATCGGTATTTCCTTTGACATTTACCATCGCACCTCTGAAAAGCTGCATCACGAAACATCTTCCACTTATTTTAAAACGCTTTATGACAAAGGTGTTTTTGTAGAGAAAGAATCGGAACAGTTATTTGATGAGAAATTTCAGCAGTTTTTAGCGGATCGTTATATCAAGGGAACTTGCCCTAAATGTGGAAATGAAGAAGCTTATGGTGATCAGTGCGAGAAGTGTGGGAGTGATTTGAGTCCGACAGACTTGATTAATCCTGTATCTACTTTAAGTGGTGAGACGCCTATCTTGAAAAAGACGAAGCATTGGTATCTTCCAATGGATAAATACGAGGGAGTGATTAGAGAGTGGATTGATAAGGCACAAGCGAGTGAAAAGTGGAAGAAACATGTTTTAGGACAATGTTTATCTTGGCTTGATCAGGGGCTACATGCTCGCTCGATGACCCGTGATTTGGATTGGGGAGTCAAAGTACCTTTAGAGGATGCAGATGGCAAAGTGCTTTATGTGTGGCTAGATGCTCCAATTGGTTATATCTCAGCAACTAAAGCCCTTATTCCTGATAATTGGGAAACTTATTGGAAAGACGAAGACACAAAACTCGTGCATTTTATCGGTAAGGACAATATCGTTTTTCACTGCATCATCTTCCCTATCTTATTAATGGCACATGGTGACTATATTCTTCCTGTGAATGTACCTGCTAATCAATTCATGAATTTGGAAGGTAATAAGATGTCTACCTCTCGTAATTATGCAGTTTGGCTGTATGAGTACTTGGAGGAATTCCCTGGTCAAGAGGATGTACTTCGCTATGCCTTGACGACCAATATGCCTGAAAATAAGGACAGTGATTTCTCTTGGAAAGATTTTCAAGCCCGAAACAATAATGAGTTGGTGGGTATTTTTGGTAATTTGGTGAATCGAGTGGTGGTATTGACTCATAAATATTTTGGGGGAACGATTCCTGAGATTCCTGTTGAAGCAGAAAAAGCGGTTTTAGAACATGCAGAAGAGGTCTATGAGGCAATGCAAGCGTTTCCGCATGAATTGGATGCATATATTCACCGCTACGAATTTCGTAATGCCTTGAATGAGGTCATTAACCTGGCTAGAGCAGGCAATAAATTTTTGACGGATACAGAGCCGTGGAAACTATTTAAAGTAGATCCTGATAAAACGGCGAAAGTACTGTCCATTAGCTTAGAGCTGATTGCTCGATTGGCGGTCTATTGCTCTCCTTTCTTGCCTTTTACTTCTGAGCGATTGAAGAAGATGTTATTATTGGATGAGCCAGCAGAGAAAGCGATATTAGCAGGAAGTTTTAGAGTACAAGCGGGGTATCAGATAGGAGAAAAAGGATTGCTTTTCAATAAAATGGACGATGCGGTCATCCAACCACAGATAGATCGTCTTGAAAGTATTCAGCAAGCATTGCAAGCTGCTAAAGCTGGAGCTACCAGTAAGGAGGAAAGTGCTTCGGACTCCCCTACTTACGAACCTTTGAAACCAGAAATCACCTTTGACGATTTTAGTAAGTTGGACATACGTACAGGCACTATCACGGCTGCTGCGAAAATGAAGAAAGCCAATAAGCTACTTCAGCTAACAGTTGATCTTGGTTTTGAAGAACGCACAGTTGTTTCGGGTATCGCCGAACATTATGCACCTGAAGATATTATTGGGCAACAAGTGCTTTTATTGGCTAATTTAGCTCCTCGCAAGTTACGGGGAGTAGAAAGCCAGGGAATGATTTTGATGGCTAGTGGCGATCAAAGCCTGCATTTTGTTGCTCCTGTTGATAAAATAGATAATGGGAAGGTTATTTCCTGATAATTAGTTCAAAAGGCAGTAAACGAAAGCGATCTTTTATACGTTTTCTGTTTACTGTCTTTTTTGCACCTATAAATACAAGTCCAATTACAGAAAATTAATACCTTCGCACAACATTTGAAATAAACCACTTTCCATGAAAAAAATAGTAAGCTTACTACTTTTTTGTTGCCTAGCTCAATTGGCTTGGGCGCAAGAAGAGACCCCAACTGATAATGAAGAAAAAGAAAAGGAAATTATTGTAAAGCGTCAAACAGAGACGATTAAAGCAGATGCTCCTAAAAAAGTCGATTTCTCACAAATGGATACGCGTGATCGCCTCATTTTTGAGCTTGCACATGACAATTGGACCAATAAACCTGATAGCCTTAAAGTTAGATGGTGGAATAGAGGCGTCAATGTGTATTTGATGTATGATATGCAAATCTTAAACTCAAAGAATGTCAGTTTTGCACCAGGTATTGGCATCTCTACTACCAATGTGTATCACAATTCTCGATTGATAAATAACGATTCGGTGAGTTTTTTCCGCCCTATCGAAAACATTAGTGATACTTTGACATGGCGTAAAAACAAACTCTCTACCACCTTTGTAGATGTTCCTTTAGAACTACGTTTCCGAACTAATCCTAACCGTTTTAATAAGAGTTTTAAATTGGCGATAGGAGCTAGAGTTGGCTATATGTTGAGTTCGAAGATCAAATATAAAGGGGAGTTAGAAAATGAACCTGATGAGGTTTTCTTTAAGAATAAACGTCTACCGAATATCAACAACTTCAAATATGGAGCTTCTATTCGGGTAGGTTATGCTAACTTTAATGTGTTTGCTTATTATTCTTTATCCACTTTATTTGAACGAAATGCTGGACCAGGTATTCGTCCCTTGTCTATTGGTATAAGCTTTAATAGTTTTTAGTAAAGACAATTCAAACGAAAAAAGCCCATGCATTTTTTAATGTATGGGCTTTTTTCGTTTGAATTAGTTCTTTAGGAGTACAGCCAAAAGGCTAGATTTTGACAACAAAAACCAACCATATAGCCCAAATAGATTTGATAAGGCACATGTGCCTTTAATATCAATCGACATGTTCCTACTACGCCTGCCATCACAACTACTCCCATTATTAGCCAACTCACATCTGTTCGAGCAAAATTGATTGCCCAGATAGCTACTGATACCAAGCCTCCCATACCAATGGCATGTAGGCTAATTGATTCTTTGATAGCTGTAAAAAAGAAGGCAATCCCCAGTGCAATACAAGGTCCTAATAACACTTGGGCTAGTACTGGATGAAAACTATTTCGAAAAAAGATGGAGAAAGTCCAGGTAAAGCAAACGATGGTAGGGATGAGGATGGTTAGGCGTTGGTCTCGATCTTGAAAGGCAAAATCATCAATAAAGCCTAGTAAACGCATTAGCAAAATGGCCACTAGTGGAAAAAAAATGGAATTGACAATTAAGAGTAAGAGAACAGTACTAACATTATTTAAAAAATAGGGATTTGCAGTAACCAATAATAATACCGCATATGTCGGAACAAATATGGGGTGCATGATTACTGATATAAACTGGGCAAGTAAACGCGTCATAATATTTAGATCAGAGACTGTCTTAAAAAAACAAATACCAAGCAATATATGAATTACTTGGTATTTATTTCGCAAAGATAGCAATTTGTATGAACCTTTTTTACAATTGCTTACGTAATCTTGCCACTGGAATATTCATTTGCTCTCGATACTTTGCTACGGTTCGACGAGCGATATTATAACCTCTTCCCACTAAGGCTTCGGTAAGCTTTTGATCGGATAAAGGCTTGCGTTTATTTTCTTTCTCAATCAAGTCGCTCAATATCTTCTTCACCTCTCTAGTAGACACTTCCTCTCCACTATCAGTTTGTAGGGACTCTGAAAAGAAAGACTTCAATTTAAAGGTTCCAAACTCTGTTTGCACATACTTACTATTAGACACCCTTGATACAGTAGAAATATCTAGACCCGTAATTTCGGCAATATCTTTCAGGATCATTGGGCGAAGTTTCACATCATCTCCTGTTACAAAGTAATCATACTGATAATCAAGAATCGCATTCATCGTCTTCAGCATCGTTTGTTGACGTTGCTTAATCGCATCAATAAACCATTTAGCCGAGTCAATTTTTTGCTTGATAAACAAAACCGCCTCTTTCTGCTTCTTTGTTTTCTTCTTCGACACCGAATACTCTTTCAGCATATCTTTATACGTATCACTAATACGCAAATCAGGAGCATTACGAGAGTTGAGACTTAGCTCCAACTTCCCATTATTATTATTCACAAGAAAATCAGGAATCACATAATGCTCTGGCTTACTATTGTTCACATAAGTATTACCAGGTTTCGGATTCAATTTTAGAATTTCTTCTACTGCATCTCGCAATAAGTCATTGGAAGCAGACAAGCTCTTCTTTAGTTTTTCGTAATGTTTTTTTGCAAATTCGTCAAAATTATTTTCTAAAATCTCTTCTGCCAATTCAAGTGCAGTATTACCCGCCCCTTCTTTGTAGCTCTTACGACGGATTTGCAATAATAAACACTCCTGCAAACTACGTGCGCCAACACCTGCTGGCTCAAAAGAATGAATGATTTTTAGCAAATACTCCAACTCATTGGTATTGGTAGGGATATTTTGAGAAAAGCTAAGATCATCTACAACAGCTTCTAGCTCTCTTCTCAAATAGCCATCATCATCAATGCTACCAATAAGTTGAGTCGCAACTAATGCCTCATGTTCTGATAAGCCTACCATTCCCAATTGTTGCATCAAATGTTCGTGAAAGGTATCAACAACGGCAATAGGAATTGTTTTGTTTTCATCATCCAAGTCACCATAAGAGTTATCGCGGAGTTTATAACCCGCAATATCATCGTCTGTGTCTAAATAGACTTCCAGATCAATTTCTTCGCGCGGATCAATCTCTGGCTCTAATTCTTCTGGTTCTTTTTCAGGAGCGTCTTCACCTCCTGCTTCAGTAGTAGGTGTATCTTCTGCGTTAGAACGATCAGAATCACCATAAGGCTCATTCTCGTTCTCGTCTTCGAAATTATTTTCCTCCAAGGCTGGATTAACCTCCATTTCTTCTTTCACCCGTTGCTCTAATGAAGCTGTTGGTATTTGCAACAGCTTCATTAGTTGAATCTGCTGGGGTGATAGTTTCTGGAGGAGTTTTTGGTTGAGTTTCTGCTTTAGCATAGGGTTGATATTTCATGTTATGAAAAACCGTACCTTAAAAAAAGTAACTATGTTATAAAAAAACTGAATTACGGTATGTACCTAATCCTAACTTTTAAAAAGGCACCTGATTAGTCGGATTACACAATCATTAGTAACTGTGTGGGTGGGTTTCAAGCGTAATTCAAGTATCAAAAATTGTTCTCAAAATTGTAATTTCCAATTGGCTCATTCACCTACTGACTTTTTACTGACTTACTTCCTAGCAAACTACCCAATTGTATGGTACTAGAATAACCACTAAAGGCTTTTTTAAGTTTAAAAAATCAGACATAAAATTGACATTTAAACAAGAGATTTTCATGACAATTTTTACAAACAAACACAAGTCGCCATGCTCATCTAAAGCATTGATAGTAAATACCTTAGAAAACAATAGTTTGCTTAGAGTATACCAAAAGATATATTGCTAAGCATAGGGAAATATCTATTTGAAAATTCGCTCCTTCTTGTTTGCTGGCTATCAGCTTTTTTTACATTAAAAGCCACGCCATATTCGGGGAAAGATACTGGATTGGGTTTAGGTTCTATTATTCCATTAAATTGTCAGCAAGCTGGAAGCATATTTGCTTTAAAAAACAAGCTTATCACAATGTTGTTAATAAGAATAAAGAAGGAACTGAGAGCTAGAAGTTACAAAAGAAAAATCAATCTAGCAAAACTTTATTTGGTTTCTTCTCCTGTAACACTTTTAAATATACGCCAAATAATTCATAAAGGTTGCTTTTCTAGCATAATTTTTGTGGGAGGCAGGCATTTTGATAGGGTCTAAAGTAGGCAGATCATAAGGAAATACTATCTTTGCAGAACCTTTTTTAAAATACGTTAGTTATTTTGAAAATATTTTGGGCGTGCCCCTACGGGTCGGGCTATTCGTTTGTAGTTGGTTCACACCCGCTAGTTCAGCAACTACCTAGCAGTGTCTTCCGCTGTCAGCCCTGCTAGGCAGTGCTTCACAAAGCGGCTGTTTCACCAAGCTACCACTACTATCCCTCACGCAAAACAATGACTGAACACTCGTACAGATAAGGCATGCCTTGTCTCTACTCATTCATTAATAATAAGCTATCCAAATTAAAATCAGATTGATTTCTTAAAACTACGGAAAAATGATTGACTTAAAAGAAGCTGTTTCCATTAGTCACCTCTCTGAATATGAGGGGCAACAAGTAACCCTCAATGGTTGGGTTGCTAATAAACGAACAAGTGGGAAACTCGCATTTATCATCCTACGTGATGGTTCAGGCTATGCACAATGCATTATTGATGTATCACAGGTAGGAGAAGAAAAGCTTGAAACAGCTAAAAAATTGACCTTAGAAAGTGCTGTTTCTTTTACAGGAGAAGTTGTAAAAGATGAACGCCAAGTAGGTGGATACGAACTACAAGTAAGTGATATTGCTGTATATCATATCGCTGACGAGTATCCAATTGCTAAAAAAGAACACGGTATTGATTTCTTGATGAATAATCGCCATTTGTGGTTACGCTCTAAGAAGCAATGGGCTGTTTTGCGTGTTCGTAATGCGGTTAAGTATACGATTCATCGTTTTTTCCAAGAGCGTGGTTTCATCCAAACCGATCCTCCTATCTTAACTGGTAATGCCTGTGAGGGAACAACTACTCTTTTTGCTACTGAGTTTTACGATAAAGGAGAAGCTTTCTTATCACAATCGGGACAGTTGTATGCCGAGGCTACTGCGATGGCACATGGCAAAGTGTATACCTTTGGCCCTACTTTCCGCGCAGAGAAATCGGTAACTCCTCGTCACTTGTCTGAGTTTTGGATGATTGAGCCTGAAATGGCTTTTTATGATTTGGAAAAAGACATGGAGTTGATCGAAGAGTTTATCAAGTATTTGGTAACAGAGGTAACGCAAAGTTGTAAAGAGGAATTAGAAATTTTGGAACGCGACATTAGCATGTTTGAAAATATGGCTAGTCGTCCTTTCCCACAAATGACTTATGACGAGGCGGTCAAAATTATTCGTGGTGAAACCAAAATCAATGGCAAAACAGCTATTGAGGCATTTGAGGAAGACTTAGCTAAGGTAAAAGAGGATTTGGCTGTTGCCAAAGCTGAACTTACCGAAACAGAAGCTACTCTTGAAAAAGGAGGCTTGAAGAAAGGAAAGATGAACTATTTCCGTAGCAAAGCGGATAAGCTCAAAAACACGATTAAGCTACTAGAGGAAGACGAACGTAATATTCCTAAATGGATTGATTCTGCTTTGAGTTTCCCTCCTGGTGAGGATTTTGGATCGGCTCATGAACGTGTACTGACTCGTTTGTTTGATATTCCTATTATGGTTTACAAATGGCCAGCTAATATCAAGGCTTTCTATATGAAACGCTATGATGATGATAACGATTATGTAAAAGGGGTGGATGTTATTGCCCCAGAGGGCTTTGGAGAGATCGTAGGAGGTTCTGAACGTGAAAGTAGCTATGACCTTCTCTTAGCAGGAATTAAGCACCACGACCTTCCTCTAGAGGAATTTCAGTGGTATTTGGATTTACGTCGTTATGGTTCTGTTCCTCATGCAGGATTTGGGCTTGGCTTCGAGCGTACTGTCATGTGGATTACGGGTGTGCAGCATATTCGAGAGACGATTCCCTTTCCGAGATATTATGGACGACTGTTTCCGTGATTGGGTGATTGGGTGATTGGGTGATTGGGTGATTGGGT
>JAHDHP010000171.1 GCA_020631245.1 Bacteroidota bacterium
ACTCTCCCCTCCTCTACTTTGTTCATGGCTTTCCCTTCCGTTTTGAAATAACTACCCACAATAAAACCATCTGCTTGTTGGATTTGTGGAAGTGTTTCGGGGCGTGTGCCACTACCTATTAATACAGGTAGATTGGTATTGGATTGAACTAAATCTATATCTTCAGCACTAGTTGCTTGGCCTGTTCCTGAACCTGATACAATAATGGCATCTACCATACCTCGGCTGGATAGGTCGCGTGTTTCGAGGGCTAGTCCACGTCCTGCGAGGGCTTTTGCGTGTTTGACTCCTACATCTGCCATCACTAGCACATTGGAGCGTAGAGAGGCTCGAAGCCGCAAGGTGTGACAGGCTAATCCTTCTATAATTCCTTGATCAGCGACGACTGCATTCATATGGACATTGACCCGAATGAAATGCGCGCCTGTTGCTGTAGCAATTGCCATGGCTGCTTGGGCATCGTTGCGTAGTACATTTATACCGACGGGTATACTTACTTTATTAATAATTTCTCGCCCTACGGTAGCCATAGCTGCGATAGTAATGGCTGGTACTTCTTGCGGATAAAAGGGATGGTCTCGAAAGTTTTCGATAATGATGCCGTCTACGTGTTTGTTGAGGATAATGGCTTCTTCAATGGCTTGTTGATAGACTGCTTCCGCATTACCATCATATAGTGGCGCACCTGGAAGTGGTAGGAGATGGATGACGCCGATGATGGGTTTGGGATTCGGGAAGAGGGATTGGAAGTGAAACATGATTATAATTGTGCGATGTGCGATAAAATTTAGAAGGTAAGATTGTCTTTTCTCTTTTTCCAAGTGTTTTTGTGCAAAAAAAAGAAAAAATCTTCGCACATCGCACCTAGTACTTCGCACGACTCTGCGTGAGGGATAGTAGTGGTAGCTTGGTGAAATAGCTGCTTTTGTGAAGCTTTGCCTAGCAGGGCTGACAGCGGAAGACACTGCTAGGGAATATAGCTGAACAAGCAGCTATAAACCAACTACAAACGGATAGCCCGACCCCATTTTTGCTTTTCAGATGCTCTCGTCAGCGTCCTCGCTGGTGGCATCTGAAAAGCAAAAATGGGGGCACGCCCAGTTATTGATGATTGGGTGATTGCATGACTCGATGATTGGGTGATTAACGTTGATTGGCTAATTTTAAATCTTCAATCAATTGTGGATCACTTGGTTCTTTGGCATTACTATCTACAATGGTACCATGGCGGTCGATGATCATATATCGTGGTACGGCTGTTAGATTATAATCTTTGGCTAGTTGTGATTTGAGTCCTTTTTCGACATTGAGGTGAATACCTGTCAAGCGACGACGATCAATAAAGCTTCTCCAAGAGGTTATATCGTCATCAACAGAGATGTATACAAACTCGATATTGGTGCCTATGAATTGAGACTTAAGGCGTTGTGAGTGTGGAAGTTCAGAGATGCAAGGTGCACACCATGTTGCCCAGAAGTCGATATAGAGTGTTTTTCCTTTTAGGCTTTCAGAGGAAACCATTCGACCATCGAGGCTTCGTAGATTGAAGGAGGGAGCATCTCTACCAGCACCCACTTTACTCGCTTTTTCGTAGGCTTCGATAACAGGTTGGTTATACTCTTTATAAGGATTGTTTTCGATAAAGTCGAAGTATTTGGTAGTTAGATATTCTACTTTCCCGAAATCGAGTCCATCGAGTAAACATTTGGCTAATGCGATGTATAAAGGCCGTCCTTGTAATTCGTTTTTGATGAAGTCGTACTTTTTGACATAACTACTTTCGTAATGAACTTGGTCGCTACTGTAAGTTTCCTTGAAACGATGCATTAGATAATTATCGAGAAAATTGAAGTAGAGTGGTAAATCGACTACATCGTCGTTGTAAACACTAACATCATTCATAAAAGTGTAGTAACTATCTGATAGATTTCGTACTTTATCCATGCTGGTAGCCATAGCATATTTAAAGGGGTAATCAAATAGGTCGATTGCCCATCCATATTCTACTTTGGCATTGATATATTGTGCAAATTCACGAGTAACATTATGTTTGAGCAAATGATTTTGTACAATGTCGAGTTTTTCGCGACGTTTGCGGTCAGCATCATAACGGTACTCCATTGGATGCACTACTGGTTGTCCTTTGGTAAGCTTAGGGTCTTCGAATTTTGCGAAGAGTTCACCTAGTAAGTTATTGTTTTCAGCTCCAGAACCTGAGAATCGGAGTGATTTTCCAAAATTGACTGTGTTGAAAAACATATAAATATGATCGCCTGGCTCTATAAATACATCAATTTCACAAGGTCCATGATAAAAACGAGCCGAACTGGGTTTTCTGAGCGTAAATTTAATTTTGAAGTTTCCTTCACTGTCCACTACTCCTCCATGACTTTCTGCATCACCTCCTAACGGACTTGCAGGAAAGTCAACTCGGGCGATTTGCCCACGAGCATTTTGAATTTGCCCTGAAATGGTCACTTGAGATTGAGCGAAGAGGGTTAGACTTATAAAAAAACAAACAAACGATAAGCTAATTTTTTTCAGCATAATACTATAATTAGAGGTATATGATGATTAATGGGTGAAAAAGATGATTGGAAGCTGGAGACTAAATTTATGATAATTAATGCGTTAATTATCAATAATTTACTATTTTCTTTTCCTTCATAATGACTTTTATAACACAAAAAAGTATAATCTACTCTTATAAAAATGACGAGATTTGAAGAACTTAAATGTGAGGTACTTCCTACAATTCCACATCGTCCAGGTGTATACAAGTACTTTGATCAATCGGGCAATTTGTTATATGTAGGAAAAGCGAAGAATCTTCGCAAGCGGGTGGCTTCTTATTTTACTAAAAAACAAGAAAGTGGAAAAACGCGCATTATGGTGCGCAAGATTGACAAAATAGAGTTTACGGTTGTAGAAACCGAACAGGACGCACTCTTATTGGAAAATGTGTTGATCAAAGAGATGCAGCCCAAATATAATGTACTACTTAAAGACGACAAAACCTACCCCTATATTTGTATCAAAAAAGAGCGTTTTCCGCGTATTTTCTTGACTAGAAACATTATTAAAGATGGTTCGGAGTACTTAGGACCTTATACTTCGATACATAGAGTACGAGCTATTTTGGAGTTATTGCGCGGTATTTTTCAAATTCGAACCTGTAATTTGAACCTTAGTGAGAAGCATATTGCTGCGGGGAAATATAAGGTTTGTCTGGAGTATCACTTGGGTAATTGTTTGGGACCTTGTGAGAATTTGCAAACGGAGGCGTCTTATAATGATACGATTTCGCAGATTAGGAATATTTTGAAGGGAAATTTTGTGTCGGTGGTACGCTATTTAAAAGGCATCATGCAGACGTATGCGGATAACTTCGAATTTGAGAAGGCACAAGAGGTGAAGGTAAAATTGGATATGCTTCAGGATTACCAAAGCAAATCGACGGTCGTAAATCCCAAACTCAACTATATAGATGTGTTTCATATTGATGAGGATGAGAAGGCGGCCTATATTAGTTATCTACAGATTGCGAATGGTTCTATTATCCGAACGAAAGTGATTGAATTGGCAAAGAAATTAGAGGAGCTGCCAGAAGATTTACTCTTATTTGGAGTAATGGAGTTGCGACAACGATACAATAGCACGTTTAAAGAAATGATCCTTCCTTTTAAGATTGATTTTCCTGATAAGTCGGTTACACAAACGATTCCTCGTATTGGTGATAAAAAGAAATTGCTAGATCTTGCCAAAAAAAATGCCTTTTATTTTCGTAAACAACGGCAAATTCGTTTGGCGAATCGCAAGAAAGGAAGTGAACGACAGTTTGAAGTCTTACAACGCCTTCAAAAAGATTTACAACTTCCTACCCTTCCTAAGCACATAGAGTGCTTCGATAATTCTAATTTCCAAGGAGCCTATCCTGTGGCATCAATGGTCTTGTTTCGCAATGGGAAGCCTGCAAATAAGGAGTATCGTCATTTTAATATTAAAACCGTAGAGGGTCCGAATGATTTTGCATCAATGGAGGAGGTTGTTTATCGACGCTATAAACGTTTACTAGATGAATCGAGAGAATTGCCTCAACTGATTATTATTGATGGAGGGAAAGGGCAGTTGAGTTCGGCGTTTAAGAGTTTGGTAAAGCTGAATATTCAAAAAGAGGTGCGTATTATTGGTATTGCGAAACGCTTGGAAGAAATTTTTACCCCTGGTGATCCGACTCCTCTGTATATTGACCTCCGTTCTCCTAGTCTGAAACTTATACAGCATTTGCGGAATGAGGCGCATCGTTTTGCGATTACGTTTCATAGAAATAAACGCTCCAAAGGCACTTTTCGATCTGAATTGGAAAGTATTGAGGGAATAGGCACCAAAACGACTCAAAAATTATTAAGCCATTTCAAATCTATAGATATTATTCGCGAGGCTAAAGAAAAGGAGTTGACAGCTGTGGTTAGTAAAAAACAGGCGAAGGCAATTGTGAAGTATTTTAAAAGTGATGAGTTATAAATATTATTCGTCTTTCCACGTATCTACTGCCAATCCTACATCCATAACTTCGGTTAGTGGACTGACCCGCATATTTTGTTCAATTTCAAAAATATAGGTTCCTTTTTCAGGAAATCTTGCACGTTCTTGTAGAAATAATTCTACTGCCTTAATATCACCAATTCCTGTTCCATGCCACTTACCAGAAACTTCTGCTAATGGTAAATCGACTCGATTTTTGAGTTGTTTACCAGAAGGGAAAGTAGTATAAACCCAGACCCAGATATTATTGTAATCATAATCGTTACTATGGCGTAGATTCAAAAAGACATTATACTGGCTCGTAGTATCTTCGATAGGAACTTCAAAACGCAATTTTTGATCATAGCTCCATCCGTCTGTGGATATTTGTTGGTTATCCTCGAAAATATAATCTGGTCCACAACTTGCAAAACACAATGCGAGTACTAATATCCATAAATAATAGCTCCTCCTCATAGGAATATATCGAAATTTGTTTTTGATAGGATTTTTCAATTAGCAATTACTATTCAGGTGGTTTCTTTGGGTTATCTTTTTTACCTCCATCAGGTTGCTTATTAGGAGGACGTTTCTTTGTCCCACTATTACGAGGTGGTCGATCTTTAACGTTCGATTTAGGCTTTTTAGTCCCCTCTTTTGGTGGTTTAGGCGATTTATTTTTAGATACATTGGGTTTGTTAGTATCCCGCTTTGGGCGATTCGTACTTTTAGGCTTCGCTCCTCCTTTTGTCTCTCCTCCACTTCTTGGTGGTTTAGTTCCACCTTCTACTCGCTTTTTAGGCGGTTTAGGTCCTCTAGGTGGTCTATCTTGTTTAGAAGAGGGGGTTGTTGTAGTTTTATTAGTTGCTTGTTTTTTATCGTTAGTCCTATTCCGATTATTCTTTTTGCGTTTTCTTCTACGCTTTTTTAATCGAAGATCACCCAAGTCTTCCAACGCAATTTCCCCTACTCCATCTTCGAAGCTAACCTCTTTTTCTTTTTGTCTAGATACCAATGAAATTAGATTCTCTGGCATTTCTCCTGCCTTATTCATGGCGATAATTTCTTTTACTGTCTCTACCGACAAAGGCAACAAGCTACTCGTATCAGCCATACTAAACCAATACGTGCGTTTGAAGATGTTCATCTTCACCATTCGCGCGTCTCCTTTTTTCGTTTTAAGGATATCTACATGCTTTGGAAAATCTTGTAAAGCATCTAAATAAGTATCTAACTCATAATTGAGACAACACTTTAAGCGTCCGCATTGTCCTGATAATTTGGATTGGTTAATCGCTAAATTTTGATACCGAGCAGCTACAGTCGAAACAGATTTGAAATCACTCAACCAAGTAGAACAACACAATTCTCTACCACAGGTACCAATACCTCCAATACGCCCTGCTTCTTGCCTCGCTCCAATTTGCCGCATTTCAATCTTCACCCGAAACTCACGAGCAAATATTTTAATTAGCTCCCTAAAATCTACCCGATCATCGGCGGTATAATAAAAAGTGGCTTTTCTTCCATCCCCTTGATACTCTACATCGCCAATTTTCATGCGTAAGTCTAGGTCTCTTGCTATGACACGCGCCATCAACATGGTCGGATATTCTTGCTCTTTCGCAAATTTCAAACGATCCATATCTCGATCATTGGCAAGACGAATCAAACGAAGTAACTCGGCATTTTCTTTTATCCGTTTTTTACTCATTTGTAAACGCACCAATTCACCACTCAAGCTAATTTTACCAATATCATAGCCCCCCGTACTGCCTTCTATCACTACCCAATCGCCTGTGTGGCAATCCAGATTAGATAAGTTTCGATAAAAACCTTTACGACTACCGTTTTTAAAACTTACCTCTACGATATTGAACTTAGCTTGTTCAGCAGCATAAGGTAAATCTGACAACCAGTCAAAAGTATTTAGTTTATTGCAGCCACCAGTTTTGCAACCTCCTCCACAACCTCCACCGCTACTGCATGAGCCACCACTACCACACGATCCACAACCCATAATATCATGATTTAAATTCGTTCAAATACAATCTTCTCCCTATCTGCTTCTTACATAAGCTCTCACTTCCATCAATTGAACCGACAAATGCAAAAATAAGATTTTTGGATTTGCATTTCGTTCTACATGATAGATAGCATCCTCCAATAAAGACGCCATTTTTTCATATTGCTCAATTCCTAAGCCCTCAGCAAGCTGAGTAGCAAGTGCTAGTTCTTGAGATGTTAAACCTAAGACTTTATCAGGAAACAAACTTTTATTGAGACTTTGTCTCAAAAAGTACAATGTATATTTTAAAAAGTTTTTTTGAGCCTCTCTTCCAATAGTAGCAATTTCTTCGTTTAACAACACATTTTGAGGAATTTGCTGCCCCAACAAGGAGTGCATCCATCGAATGAATAAAGCAATATCTACTTGTTGTTGCCCATTTACAATCGCCAAGGCACGATTATAATTGCCTTCTGCTAAGATTGCTACCTGTTTAGCTTTGTCAGCACTCCATCCAAATCGAGTTTCTACAGTCTCTTGAATGACCTCATCAGGATATCTAGGCACATTTAACAGTTGTGTTCTAGATCGAATGGTAGTAAGTATCTTTTCTGCTCGATGAGCTACCAAAATAAACAAGGTACTCGCCGGAGGTTCCTCTATCAATTTCAACAATCGGTTCCCCTCTTTTGATAAATACTCAGGCAACCATATAATAAGTACTTTGTATTTCCCCTCAAAAGGCTTAAAACTCAATTTATGGATGATAGACTCGCATTCTTCAGCCGTCATATTTCCTTGTCTATTTTCCGCCTCTATTTGTTGTAGCCATTCAAAACCATTCAAATAAGGGTTTTCTAAGATCGCTTTTCGCCATGCTGCGGCAAAATCGGTACTCTTTGCTTTTGCTCCAACTGTTGGATAAGTATAATGAATATCTGGGTGAATCATTTTTGCCGCTTTCAAACAAGCAGCACATTGTCCACAAGAATCATTTCCTTGTTGATTTGTACAATTAACAAATTGAGCATATGCCAAAGCTAATGCTAAACCACCATTGCCCAATGGACCTAAAAAAAGTTGGGCATGACTCACGCGTCCATTTAAGGTACTTTCTATCAAGTGTTGCTTTAACACCTGATGACCAATGACATCTCTAAATTTCAAAGATTATACAATTAAATCAACAAAGCCTACTATTACTAAACAATCTTAGTGCCTTAGCAGTTTTAAAGATACCTATTGCTAAAGCAGTTAAATTTACTGAATGTAATAACATTTACCAAAAGTAAAGGTACATACATTCTAAATAACACAAAATCCCATTTAACAAAGTACGCACAAACCATTAACTCATTTTTATTAATTCCTGCCCTTTGCTTGTCTAATAGTAGATATTATTAGTCATTATTTGGTCAAACATTTCACATTCTTTATCGCTTATGAGAATTACTGTCTGTAGAAAAGAACACTTCAACGCTGCTCATCGCCTTCACAACCCTCAATGGAGCGCAGAACAAAACAAAGAGGTATTTGGGCTTTGTAATAACCCCAATTATCATGGTCACAATTATGAATTGATTATTAAAGTAAAGGGAGAAATTGATCCAGAAACGGGATATGTAATTGATATGAAGGAACTTAAAAGCCTGATTAGAAAAGAAGTAACAGATCGATTTGACCATCAAAACCTAAATTTAGATGTCCAAGAATTTAAAGATTTAAACCCTACTGCCGAGAATATTGCTATCGTAATTTGGCAAAAATTAAGACCTCATATTAACACAAATCATGACTTAACTGTTATTTTATTTGAAACTCCAAGAAATTTTGTAGAATTTTCAGGAGAATAGCCAAAAAAATGTGACTTAGGCAATCTTTTTGCATCCTAATATTAAATAATGAAAATGTCATAATAAATAATCCCTTATACTTTTCTTCCTTTTTAGTATCTAACTTTATAGAACTTAGTTATTGCCTCGTTTTTAGGATCTATTTATTCGCCCCTTATCACCCATCTTTCGTCCTTAACGTTAAATTGTCATAGTCATGTCTAGGTCATCTTTCATCACCTGGCTATTCCTAATTGCTATTGTATCTCTTGGGTGTAGCAAAGTTACTGGTAACTTCCCTTCTTTCTTCTCAAAGAAGCAACAATATGAGAAATTCGTATCCGAAAATCTCACGTATTCATTGCATATACCAGCCCATTGGCAAGCGAAAACCTCGCTTACACATGGTTCTTTATTAAAAAACGATACTAAACAGTTAAAATGTATCGGAAATTACCGAGAAATGATGACTATAAAACAGGCTGTAGAACCAAGCACTAATTTGGCAAAGCCTGTGAGTTTAGGAAATAAAGAAACGGTAGCTCCAAAAACATTAAATAGCTTTTCCAATGATTACTTACGTCGTTTACAAAACGATCTGGAAACCTTCCAAATTCATGAAAGCGGAGAAACATTGGTGAATAACTATAGAGCTAAGCGTTTTGTTTATACTTATAAGGACGATTTAAAGTATAATACAGGGCGTTTGAAATCTATCCTATACATTATTGATAAGAATGGCAAATATTATATTGTTACTGGAACAGATGCCAAAGAAGATTTTAAAGACACAAGAAATGAATTTACCAAAATTGTTGAAACCTTAAAGTTTATATAATCACTTGGCAAATCATTGAATGTTTAAAGATTTCATGACTTGATTACAATCAAAGGGCAAATGATAGATCTAATTTTATCATTTGCCTTTTTTTATGTATTTTTTTCTAAACAAAGTATCAAACATTATGCAACGAATCATTTTAGGAAGTATCTTTTTATATATCGCATTTTTCTTAGTGTCCTTCACCCTCCCTC
>JAHDHP010000172.1:0-413 GCA_020631245.1 Bacteroidota bacterium
AAAAAATTTTCAAATTAGAAGACGAGGTGTTTTACATATAGTTCTTGCGTTACAGGTAGTTTAAACTACATAATGTTTAAACTACCTGTTCGCAACTTTTTTAAGTGAAAAATGCCATTAACAAATCGTTTTTAGAAGAAATCCTTAAACCCTTTTTCATTGCCAAACACAGAATAGAAAGTAATGGTTAGCATTTTTTTGCTACCATTACTTAAATAAGCTATCAGTATACCTTTTTCCCTTAAATAGATCCTCCTCCAGATATTGTCTGTTATCAGATAGAGGAAAATATTACTGGAGGTAGGGTTTATTTAAGAAAAAGCCCACTATATCCTAAGACCAAATTTATCCCTCCCGACTTCCCTTTACTTCTCCTATTTTTTAGAGTGATCCCTAGTAAAACCCCTTCTACT
>JAHDHP010000172.1:513-9388 GCA_020631245.1 Bacteroidota bacterium
TTACCCTTTTAAAATTCAGTGATCCCTAGTAAAACCCCTTCTACTTTACCCTTTTAAAATTCAGTGATCCCTAGTAAAACCCCTTCTACTTTACCCTTTTTTATAACCTATTAAAAAGAACGCACTTATGGATTACCATGATCAGCATTTAAGTCCAGTAATGGCCATTCAACAGGTAAAACAAGCAGGCTATAAAGAACATCTTTATCCGCAACAAAACTGTTTTGTGGGATCAAAAAGCAAAAAGCGATTTTCACCCGAACAATTAAAGATTACCGCTTTTATACGTACCAAAGATGCAGATCATAAAGAAAATAACTTCCAAGTGTATGGAGTCGTTGCTCCAGATGGAAGTAAAGGAGTAATTACTAATTCAAAATCGGCGTCTAGTTATCGAATTATCTCTCGTATGATTAAAGCCATGAAATTAGATCCGAAAGCTATTTTTTAAGTAACAGATAAAACCAAGGAGATCATACCCTTACAATATTCACGAAGATGAGAAACCTTACCAGACAGCTTCTTGCTGTCTGTCTCTCTTCTCCTTCTCTAATAATATGTACAGCAAACCTAATATACGGGAAGTAGACATGAATTGTCTGCTTCCCGTTTTTTATTGATTTTCAGCTTACCCTCCAATTTGTTGCATTCGCCACAGGATATATACCATTCACCACATTTTTTGATTTCAAATCGTATAATTTGCCAACTTTACTTCATAAGTAATTCATAATACTAAATGCAAAAGCTATGCGAAAAAAGTTACTAAGTCTAGCCCTGTTCCTATTTTTGAGTACCAGTTTGTATGCTCAAGTTCAAGAGGAACCCAATTCGGGGACGCCTGTAGAAGAAGCAGGAGATCCGATGGATGCCCCACAAAATGAAGATCCCAACGAAATCGAGGGAGAATTAAATAATAATTCTGCTGATCCTAATGAGATAGAGCAAGAATTAAATAATGCTGACGATCCTAGCGAAATAAATGAAGAGGGAAGTCAAGAAGAAGGAGTGGAGGATACTCAAAGTGAAGAAGAACAACAAGAAAGAGAACGCCTTGAACGGGAACGACAAGAACAAGAAGAAAGAGAACGCCTGGAGCGAGAACAACAAGAACAAGAAGAAAGAGAACGCCTGGAGAGAGAACGAAATGCAAGTAATGAAGAAGAGAATATGGACGAAATCTCTAAGACGATTCAATATAATGGAGATCAAGAAATTGCAAGGCTATATAGACCTCAAAATGTAGTTTCTTCTGTCTTAGCCGAAAAATTCTCTAATATGAATAGGGGTATTAAAATTACAGATTACCCCGAGGCTAACAGTTTTATTTTAGAAGGTAGCAAGTCTGATATCGATCTTGCCATTCAACAACTGGATATGTTGGATATACCTCAAAAAATGATCTCTATTGATTTTATGGTCATTGAGTATTTTCATGGTGATGACTTCGATTGGAGTTTTGATATAACACAAGGTCGCTTCGGTAATTTCAATGAAATTGGTTTTACCACAGGTGCTACACAAGGTATTTCCTTTTTATACAATGGCATTACTCGTCTAAGCCCCATCTTTAGAATGAACCTAACTGCCTTAGTAAGTGAAAACAAAGCCAAGATTGTTACTAACCCACATCTTACTGTACAAAGTGGAGAACAAGCAATTCTTGATATTGATGAAGAAGTATTTGTAACGCTTTCCGAAGTAAATAACCAAACAGGTTTAATTATTCAACGAATTCAAAAAATTGCCGCCGGTATCAATTTAGATATAACACCTACATGCATGAATGATTCTACTGTCTCCTTAAAAGTGGTGGGAGAAATTTCGGAATTCCTTCCATTCTCTACAGATGGTAACTATCGAAAAGATGTGAACATGGTCAATACCAGCGTAGATATAAAAGTAGGGGAGACATTGATTGTTGGAGGTATTGTAAAAGAACAATACAATACCATTGATGCAGGTTTTCCTTTCCTCAGTAAAATTCCAGGTATAGGCTACCTCTTCAAGCGTAAGAAAAGTATTAAAGATTATGTAGAACGTGTAGTGTATATCACCCCACGCGTATTTACAACCGATGAAATGGGAGTAGAAGAGAGTTTTGCACGGTACGAAGAAACACGTAAGCCCACCGATTTAGAAAAAGCAGTTTCTGAACGCATCGAAACAGATAATGAGATTATCAATTACACTTTTACCAATAATGTATTTGAACGCTCTAGAAAACGACGTATTCGAAGAGCAAAACTTAGGAGAGGTTCCTCAACAAATGAAGATTGATCTTCATATTAAAAAGATAAACTAATTTATTTGTTAAATAAGTAAAACCCTTCAAAATGAAATATATAAACATAATAAATGGATTTGTAGTAGTGCTTTTTTTAATGATGACTGCCTGTACAGGTGGGGTGAGAGAGTTCTTAAATATTCCGATAAAAGGAACCATAGAAGGATATTTAATTGATGAATTGACGGGCGAATCAATAGGAAATGCCCTGGTTACAGCCCATTTCATACAGCCAGACGATAATGAAGGAACAGAGAAGGATGTAAGCGAATTTACTACCAGAGATGGTTTTTTTAGACTAGAGAATGTCTGGGATGAGGCGCGTGTAGCTATAGAAAAAGAGGGGTTCAAACCTATTTCTTTTCATGTAGTAATGGAAGAAGATAAGAAGACCACCTTCAATCTATATACAAAAGGGAACCCCTTGATTGAAAAAGAAGTCATTAGCCACTCCGATATCAGTATTACCGATATTGATACCATCTACTATTTTATAGAAGTGACTGATCCTTACAATGACAGTACCGAACCAGCAAGAGGAGACTTGTTTTTATTGGATGTTGGTACAGGCATTCGTGAGTTCTCATTTCCACTTGTTGAAATAAGTCATACCCATTTATTTACCACATTGGAGGCTAAAATCCCTACCAGTGTCTTCTTACAACCAGAATTGAATCTCTCCGAGAAAGGAACAGCGATCTTTCATTTTGATGAGCAGGTTATTGATGCGGATGGTAATATCGCATTTAAAGATGATGTAAACTTAGAGTTAATTGTAAGGTATGATTGATGTTCATTTATTTATTAAAAATTAAAACGATGAAAAATATATATAATCTTATCTGTGTGTTATCCTTCTTATTCTTATTGGCAGGTTGCACAGGCGGTGTCAAAGACTTTTTTGACATTCCACATAAAGGAACCATTGAAGGCTACGTAATAGATGAATTGACGGGTGACTCACTAGAGAACGTAACAGTTACTGCTCATTTTATTAAGCCCAATGATGGAGATGGAGAAGAAGTCGATCTATCGGATATAACAACAAACGATGGCTTTTTTCGAATAGATAATATATGGGATGATGCCCGTATAGCAGTTGAAAAAGAGGGATATGACCCCATTTCTTTCCATGTAGAAATCGAAAATGATAGCCATACGGAGTTCAATTTATATACACGTGGTAATCCGCTAATAGACCATGAAGTAATTAGTAATACCGATGTAAATATAAATGAAGTAGATACCATCTACTACTTTGTTGAAGTAACTGACCCGTATAATTTAATGGATGGAGCAGCAAGAGGTGATTTGTTTCTAATAGAACAAGAAACAGGTATCCGTGAGTTAGCTTTTCCATTGGTAGAAATAAGCCATACTCATTTATTTACCACCTTAGAAGCCAAAATTCCAACCAGTGCTTTCTTAATAAAAGAACTCGATTTGGAAAACAAAAAAGTGATTCAATTTCACTTTGATGAACAAGTCATTGATGCAGATGGAAATATCGGTTTTAAAGATGATACAGATATTGAGTTAACAATTAGATATGAGTAGTTAGTTTAATGTTAACATCTCAGTTCGTCCCTTTTTTTTTAACCTAAAAAACGATCAGTTATGTGGAGAGTGTTTTTTACTTTTTCTATTTTTTTTTGGATCACCCTTTCATCTTTTGCTCAAAACGGATTAACCTTTGACAGTGTCATTTATATGCATATAGAAGGCTTAACTACAGGCGCGCCAGATTTTGTAAATAATTCAGAACTAATCGTAGAGCCTGGCTATGTCATTAAAATTACTAGTACCAGTGTCAATATTATTGAAGGGATAAGCGATCTTCCTGTCCCAATTGATAACTCAAATCAAGGAGCCATCTTTCTAGATGAGGTTATTATAACTACTGTTCCTGAAGCAAGCAGTAGAGGAGTTAATTTTCCGATATGGTTGCCCGCTGGTACTTACCAAATTGGTCTCAAAACCAATTCGGCAAGACTAAGCAATGAAGTAAAAGGGTTTATTTCAGGTATCAAATACAAAATCGACTAATAATTTGCTGGGCGTGCCCTCAATGTCATGGAATTAAGCAATCAACATGGCAGATTTTGAGAAAAGGCTATCATGAAAGCTAGGCACTGCCTTAAATCTGATATGTTTCAATAAAGCACTATTTTCTAATGATATTGGACGTGCCCTGTTTTTACAAATCAAGACTTATCAGGTTTAAAGTAGCTCCTTGTCATACCTGTTTGGCTCTTATTAAAAACCTGCCAAGTCGATTTGTAAAAACAGGTCGGGCTATCCGCTTGTAGTCGCCTCACAGCCACTAGTTGCGCATAGTCCTAGCAGTGTCTTCCGCTGTCAGCCCTGCTAGTCCTTGCTTCACAAAAGTGGCTGTTTCGCCAAGCTACCGCTACTATCCCTCACGCAGAAAACGTCCGACGATTTACGATTAAACGTTTTACGTTCAATCGTGAGAGCCTCCAGCTACAGCTAATGTTGGAGGGCAAAAAGATGAACATGGCTGTCTCATTAAAGTGCAGATACGAAATGGGTACTGAGTAAAGAGAGTGAAGGACTGGTATTATCAAAATCGGAGTAAAAAACAGATTTATAAACCATTTACCACATAAATTAGTGACTACACCACATTTTTTCATTATTCACTTATTAGCCTATTACATTTGAAAGAATTGAGGGAAAATTGTTTTTAAAAAACAACATGCTTTTCCCAGCATATTGCTTTTGTTAAAAGAGTTACTGTTAAACCAGCTATGATTAATATATACATAGCTGGTTTTTTTTGTATGCGTAAATAAGTTATTAATTTGATTTAAGTGTTCTGAATTTGAAAGTTTTTATGAGTTAAGTGTTTGATTGTTAGCTGTTTGTGTTGTTGGGGGGAGCGTTGAACGTTGAAAAAATGAGATTTTAAGGTTTCAAAAAGCAAAAAGTGTTTTATAATTTTAGATAAATTCATGTGATAACTCGTGTTAATACTTAAATAACTACACTAATTGTGAGAATCCATGTTTTTCAGAAATTTAATGCCTTAAACTCTGCTCTGTTATGCTTATAAGGCTAGGCGCATCCTCAAGTTAAATACCTTAATTATGAAATATTTAGAATCTTTTCTACGTATGTGCATATTAGGTGCTCTTTTTTTACCTAACAATGCCCTTTCAAATACCCTGTCTGATAACCAAGACATTATTGAATCATTAGAATTACTCATGGAGGACGCGGACAATGTTGTAGTTAATGGAGATTATACGGTAGCCAGTTTAAAGCATGATATTGTTTGGAATATTGCCCAACAAAAAGAAATGGATAAACTGATCTTAGAGGGACGTTATGAGGGGCATGAAGCTAGTGCTGCTTATGCTATTTTTGTTCTTTTTTTATTAACTATCCTTTTGCATCGTCAACAAAAAAATCACTTTATTAGCCGCCAAAATAAGGCCATTCAAGAAAAAAACTTACAACTCCAACAACTCAACCAAACCAAAGATCATATCTTTTCTATTCTGGGACACGATTTAAGAAAACCAATTATTGCCTTTCGAGGTATTTCTCAAAAAGTCAATTATTTGATCGACAAGCAAGATTATGCCACCCTCAATTTATTAGGGGAAGAAATAGAACGAGATGCAGATAACTTAAATAAACTAACCGACAACTTACTCAACTGGGCCCTTACCCAAAAAGGACTTCTCTCTTATGATCCTGAAGAATTAAATTTAGCTGAAATTGCAGTCGAAACAACTTCCATTTTTGAGCGAGTGATTTCTGAAAAAAAATTATCCCTTAATTTTGATATTAATCCTCAAATCTGGGTACTAGCTGACCAAAATGCTTTGATGACCATTTTGAGAAATTTGGTAGATAATGCCATAAAATATACACCAATAGGAGGGCAGATAAACCTTAGTGCTTCCTTACAAGAGGAAGGAGTGCATATTAAAGTAAAAGACTCTGGAGTTGGAATCTCGTCAGATAAATTAGATAGAATCTTTTTATTAGAAAAAAATAAAAGTGAAAAAGGAACATCTGGTGAAAAAGGTGTTGGTTTAGGACTTCATTTAATTTATGAATTGATTCAACTCAATAAAGGTAAAATTGATGTGAAAAGTACCTTGCAAAAAGGAACGACTTTTAATGTTTTTCTGCCGGCTGTTGTATAACCCCTTTCTGATCTCCTGTTTAGTCCATATATGTAACCGTTTGCCACAAGAATGGGTAGTTTTACCACATAAATGATTAGTGAAAAGATACAGATGCTATATTTAAGCTTATAAAAGAGATATGTATCACTAAGTCATTTTTTGTAAAAAGTAGTAATCAAATACCTATTATGAGTGATTTTAAACTAAATATATTAATCGTAGAAGACAGCCTTTCCTTTGCCATAGAACTCGAAATGCTCATTCAAGAAATTGGATATAATGTGATCGGTAGAGCCGATAACTCTGCCGATGCTTTAGAACTTATTTATAGCGAAAAACCCGATTTTATTTTAATGGATATTGACATTAAAGGACGAATGACTGGCTTGCAAATTGGAGCAAAAATAAAACATCTTGAAATTCCCATCTTATTTATTACCAGTTTTGGTGATGATGAGCATTATAATGAGGCTGCACAGTCGAATATGGTCGGTTATCTAGTCAAACCTGTAGATAAGTATTCCCTGCGAACTGCTATTAATTTGGCTATCTCCAATGCTTATTTAAATACAAAACCAAAGACCATTAAGAAACAACAAGCTGATTTAGATAACTTCTTATTCAACAATTGTTTTTTCTTTAAAAAACGAGGTAATCTACATAAGGTTCCTATAAGTGATATTGTCTACATTAGGTCAAATGATAACTACTGTGAAACTTACACCAAAGGTGGGGCACAGTTTATAACTCGGATCACTATCTCAAAAATGTGTGAATTACTTCCTGAAGATCAATTTATACGTATTCATCGACAATATATCGTGCAATTAGATAAAATTGATATGATCGACTTTCAAGAAAGCACCTTACGTGCCAATAAACACGAACTCCCTATAAGTCGCAACAAGCGAAAAGAATTAGAAAAGATTGTTCGTCCACTTGATTAACAACAATTACCTAAGATCAAGACAGTATCTAAGTAGTCAGTCAAGTTAATATTGTCGGGTTCTTTGAACCTTTTTTCGCCTGCACTTCGTTGTGAAGCCTCGTCAGAAGCCCACTGCTATGACTACGTTTCACGCCTTGTTCAGACTAAAAAATCTTTCAAAGCTGCCCCGTCACTATTAACCTGACTAACTACTAAGCTAATTCGCTCATTAACATAGTTGGGTGTCGCGCAAGGGATAGTAGCGGTAGCTTGCCTGCACAGCAAGCTAGAGAGGCTTGGACTAGCAGGGCTGACGAAGGAAGACACTGCTAGGACTTTAGCCGAACTTGTTTGCTGCAAGGCAACTACAAGCGGATAGCCCGACCCCACTTTCCGCCTGTAGTTCATGCGAAGACGCATGAACGGGCGGAAAGTGGGGATGCGCCCAAAAAATAATAATTGGCAGGACTAAAAAAGGTAGTTTAAACTAAAATTCAAACTAGCAGGATTCAAATTTAATCCAAAGCGATTATCACTACCATCTACATCTTTAATACTAGTTGTTCGATAACTCAAAGCCCCCCAAAGTGCATTAATGACCCATCTATCGGCAAAAGCATAATCAAGACCTGGTCCTACATATACTTCAATACTTGTTAAGTTAGCTGTATCTCCTTGTTGGTTACCACCTACAAACGTTTTGCTATTCCCTAAAGAAATATTGGTTCCCAATTCTCCATATAGTCCCATTTTCTCACTAGGTGCTACTCTATATCGAGCAAAAGGATTAATGACAAAACTTCCTCCACTTGTATAATTATCATTACTTGTAGTAATTTTCCTGCCTTGATAACCAGTAGCCAATCCTACAATAATATTGGAGTTCACAGAGTATCCTATATAGGGTAAAACGGTAAAAGAAGATTCTTTCGCATCGGACTCACTATTGCCCTGAGAAGCAAATGAAACTCTTCCTCCCGTAAAAAATTTGTATTGAGCCATTGTTTCTTGATTGCAGATTAGAACCACGGCTAATCCAAAAATTAATTTTAATACGTTTCTCATGTCTTTGTGTTTTAAATAAAAAAAAATATTTATTTATACGCTATAATATTACAGGACAACAGGGGAGTCCATTAACAAATAGCAGCTTTGGCTATTTATTGCAGTTATATACCAATGTTGTGTGTAATGTTATTTTCTTGGTTGAGAGTAGGTAGAATAAAAATCTAAAGAGGTAAGTGTAATATTAAAATATAAAGAAGAGTGTTAGTGATAATCAATTGTATCTTCGACAAAAATTTTTGTAATTCAACAAATTTGAAGCTCAAAGGTAAAAATTTTATGGGTTTTTCACAATTATAAAGACCTTCAACTGGTTTTATTTTTTGTCGAAAAGTTGCTGTCCAAGTATTTATTGTTTGATCCGTTTTTTGCGATATTTTGGTTGCCTTGTCTTATGTTAAAGGAATATTTCAATTCCACATTGGTACGATT
>JAHDHP010000173.1 GCA_020631245.1 Bacteroidota bacterium
GGTCGGGCTATCCGTTTGTAGTTGCCTCATAGAAAAGCTATTCGGCTATTACTACTGGCAGTGTCTTCCGCTGTCAGCCCTGCCAGCAGTAGCCTCATTAGCTTTCTATTTCGCCAAGCTATCACTACTATCCCTCACGCATCTAAAACCCATTCACCAAAAAACCACCATCCACCGCAATACACTGCCCCGTAATATAAGAAGCACCAGGCATGCACAAAAACACAGCCGCAGCAGCCACCTCTTCCGGCTGTCCGACTCGCTGCATTGGCGTGCGATCCAACACCTCCTGTAAATACGCAGGTTGATCCAATACCGCCTTCGCCAAAGGCGTATAAATATACCAAGGAGAGACACTATTTACTCGAATTTGATCCGCAGCCCATTCCACCGCCAAATTGCGCGTCAATTGGAGCATCGCCGCCTTCGTCATCCCATAAATAACCCCCGATTTCACATGCTGCATTCCCGCCACCGATGCAATATTCACCACACTCGCCCCCTTTGCTCCCTGCAACAAAGGATAACACTGCTGGCAAAGTTCATAACAAGCATGTAAATTAATCTGCATAATCTGTTGATACTCCTGCGGGCTATATTCCTGAATTTGCTTTCGAATATTCGTGCCTACATTATTTACCAAAATATCCAAACTCCCCTCATAATAATCACGCGCCGTCTGCACCAATTTTGAGGCAGCCCCTTCTTCCGCAAAATCAGCCACTACACCCAGTGCATCATAACCTTCCGAACGCCACTGTTGTACTCGCTGATTTAGGATTGCTTCATCTCTTGCATTCACAATAACACTCGCCCCCAAGCGAATCATCTCATCGGCAATAGCAAAACCAATACCTTTTGTGCCTCCGGTGATGAGGGCTTTTTTACCTTGTAAATTCCATTTCATGAGTATATTGTTTTGGAAAATGAATGTACGAAAAAAAAGAAAACGTTGGAACGATTTAACGATTAACGTCCGACGGATTATTGTGCGAAGTGCGAGGTGCGACGATTAACGTATATAATTAAAGGTAAAAGTGCCTTCTTCGCACTTAGTACATCGTACATCGCACAATATTCGCGTTATACCTTAGCAAAAAGGACACATTCGATAATAAATGATGTATAGTGAAAGGTAAAAGTACCTTCCTCGCACATCGCACCTAGTACATCGCACGTTTCTCGCGTGAGGGATAGTAGCGATAGCTTGACGAAACAGCCACCCAATGAAGCAAGGACTAGCAGGGCTGACGGAGGAAGACACTGCTAGGACTATGCTGAATAGGTAGCTGTGAGCCAACTATAAGCGAATAGCCCGACCTGGAATAGTGGTTGAGTAACTGAGTGATTGAATGGTTGAGTTGACTACATAACACAAAACCCAAGCACCCAACCACTATGAAAGGGCACGCCCAAAAAACAAAAAAGAAGCTATATTTGCTTAATAAGTACATAGAATGTATACTTGTAGGTTGAATCAATTCTATATGACAGTAACAATCAATAAAAGGGGAAATAGTTTGGGTATTCGAATACCCAAACATATTGTGGATAAAGCATCTTTGGAAGCAGGTAAGGAGTTTGAAATTATCTTAGGAGAAAAAGGAGAATTAATTCTGAAAGTGAAGGAAGATGAATTAACATTAGAAGATTTATTGAAAGGAGTGAATCCTGATGATCTCCATGATCTATTAATTACATAAGCCCTTTATGCCAATCACCATTTACAAATCATCTGCAGGATCAGGTAAAACCTACACACTCGTATTGGAATACCTGAAAATTTTGCTTCAAGATCCGAAAGAATTTCGCAATATCTTGGCGATAACCTTTACCAATAAGGCGACCAAAGAGATGAAGATTCGGATTATTGAGGCATTGGCAGCTTTAGCACAACAAAAAGATGCTGATTTAGCCGCCAATTTGGAGCAGTATTTTATGGATGGGAAGGATGCTAATGACGAAAAGTTAGTCGCAAAAGTACGAGAGGAAATTCGCCTGAATGCCAAGCGGGCTTTGAACAATATTTTGCATGGATATTCCGATTTTAGCGTCAGTACCATTGATAGCTTTTTTCAGAAAATAATGCGCTTCTTTATCCAAGAAATAAAGTCGAAGGAAATAAAAATTCCGATGCGTTATGAGGTAGAAATGAATATGGGGCATGTATTGGATCAGATTACGAGCAAATTGATGTTGGAGATTGGGCAAAAGGAACTCAAAGCCCTTACCCATTGGATGGAATCCTTCACTTTCTCCATGATGGAGCAAGATAAAGGCTGGAATATTGAGTCGAGTATTAAGGATTTGGGAATGGAGATTTTTAAGGAGACGTACTACGACCTCAATCAAGGACAGGACGAATTATTGCTAGATAATTTGCAGGACTTGACCAAGAAAATATGGGCGATTCGCAAGGATTTTGAACAGCAAGTAGATAAACATGGAAAAGAGGCTCAAGAACTCATCAAGGATTTTGGACTAACCGAAAAAGACTTTGCAAGAGGTACCATTGCCTATTTTAATCGTATCCAAAATCGAGATTATAGCATTAATGCGACATTGGGTAAAGTGTTGGGAGGAAACCGAGAAGCGTGGGTGACAAAGTCGGGAGCCAATCGAGAAAAAGCCCTTCAATTGGTAGATAATGGCTTACAGGCTATTTTTGATGAAACAGTTGAGTACCAAAAAGATCGATTACCTCATTATCATGCCGCTACCGAAGTCCTAAAAAACATTTATACGTATGGGATCCTCGCACGATTGCGGGCTAAACTGCGCGATTATCGAACAGAGAATAACCTCGTCCTCATCTCGGACACCAACAATATCCTGCATGAAATAGTAAGTGAGCAATCTATGCCTTTCATCTTCGAAAAGGTAGGAACCGTTTTTCGCCATATCTTGATTGATGAGTTTCAAGATACCTCTAATTTTCAATGGCGCAATCTACTACCTTTAGTTATCAATTCCTTAAGTGAAGAACATGCAGTATTGGTAGTAGGAGATGTGAAGCAAAGTATTTATCGTTGGCGAGGTGGTAATATGAACCTCTTATTGAATGGAGTAAAGCGTGATTTAGGAGGTTTTCGATCCCTACTCAAAGAGGATAATCTAGATACTAACTGGCGCAGTCGCGAGCGAATTGTGCAATTCAATAATGCCTTTTTTCAAGCAGGTGCCCGCGAATTAGCGACTCATTTTGAGGATTATTCCGAAGATTTGATAGGTGCTGCCTACAGTAATATCCTACAGAAGGTAAAAAAGAAGGGAGGAGGATATGTCAATATACGATTTTTGAGTGGGGATAAGGAAAGCGGTATTTTGTGGCAGGAAGAAGCATTGGATGAGATGTATCAACTCATTCAGAACTTGCAAACGGAGGGCTACCAACTCAGCGATATTGCCATCTTAACGCGAACCAATGTGCAAGGAAGTGAAATTGCTGTTTTCTTGGCAGAAAAAGGAGTTAAAGTAGTCTCCTCAGAGTCGCTACTCTTAAAAAACTCCTTGAAGGTTAAGCTACTTATTTATGTACTCAAATACTTATCCGACCAGCGAGATACCATTGCTCGAACAGCGGTTTTAGTACACTATTTTACCCTACATCCCGAACTACAAGAGCAATTTTTACCTGCTGCTAACAATGACCGCCATCTGATCTATTCAGATCATTTATTAAAGGATGACCCCGATTGTTTATTCTATCGTGTATTACCTGAAGGCTTTATCCGTGAAATGGATAATTTGCGTAAAAAGCCTCTTTATGAAATGGTAGAAATGCTAGTGCTATTATTAGGTATTCATGAAGAACCTGATGCTTATGTGCAGCGTTTTCAAGACCTTATCTTAGAACATAGCATCACCAAAAGCAACGATATACGACATTTTATTGCTTGGTGGGATGAAAATCAAGAGCGAGACAAAACGTCGATCATTGTGCCAGAAGGGGAGAATGCGGTAAAAATTATGACCATCCACAAAGCCAAAGGGCTAGAATTTCCTATTGTACTCATGCCTTATGGTGATTGGAGTTTCGAGCCTAAAGCCAATAGTATCCTATGGGCAATCACTGATGCCGATCCTTTCAAGGAATTGGGACCTGTTCCACTTCGATTGAATAAAAGCCTCGGTGAGTCTTTATTTGCAGGTGTGTACCAACAAGAAGTATTACAAAGCTATATCGACAATCTCAATACCTTATATGTTGCCTTTACACGTCCTACCGAACAACTCTATGTGTTTACCAAAAAAGTAACTAAACGAGATAATTTTAAGGCAGCTCACAAACTTATTCATGGTATCTTATCAGCCGATCATTTTGAATTTAATCCATATTTAGATGATGAAACAAATAACTTTGAAGTAGGAAGTCGAGGTGTTTTAAGTCAACACAAACGAGAGAAAGAAACATCGAGCAATCTGAAAAACTACCTCTGTATCGACTATCAAGATCGGATTATTATTCGCTCCGATGCGCATAAACATATGGAGTTATATGATACAAGTCGTTCAAAAGCAATCCGTATAGGAAAACAAGTACATGCCATCCTCGAAAAACTCCATCATCCCGAACAACTCAATAGTATCATCCGCAAACTCAAAATGGGAGGCATCGTTTTCGAATCAGAGGAAGAAGAGGTGCGGAAACGTATCTATAATATCTTCGCCCTTCCAGAAGTAGAAGAGTGGTTTTCGCATGATTGGGATGATGTGCTTTGTGAACGACCGATGATGAAGGATGGGGAACGTCGTATTCCTGACCGAGTAATGTTGAAAGGCAAAGAGGCTACGATTGTGGATTATAAAACAGGGAAGGCTTCTGCCAAATATGACCGCCAACTACAAGTATATGCGTTTTACCTCAAGCAAATGGGCTATACAATTAAGGCGGCTTATTTACTTTTTGTGGGGGAGGAGTCGTGGGTAAGTAAATTGTAAATGTATGTAAATCTAAATAATATTTTACAAATTCTTATTCAATGCTCGTATCACTAAAGAAAACGAGTGATTTTTACGAATAATTAAAAAAAAAGTATAAATTAGAGCATCTTAAGCACATCAGATATATGCTCAAATATCATTTACCTAATGTTTGCCAAACAAGTAGTTATTAGCAGACTATAATGATAAAAATCACTATTCCGCCTGTTTAGCCTATACAAGTACTGTCTTCATTAATTGTTTTTTTCAAAACAAAATGGAAGATCAATGGGAATTTATTACCCAAGTAATGAAGAATAAATAAATGATGTACACTTTTTATTTAGTCTTCTTTACCACGCGTCGAATAACTATGAATCTGGAATAGCCATCTTTTCTATTCCCCAAATAAAAAAACATGTATTTTCTAGCTAAGTGCTGGTTACTCCTCGTCACATGCTTTTGCATACTCAGCCCAATGCACATTACCTATGCCAATGACGTATGTGCATCGCATCTCATACATCAAGAAAAGCTAACTAGTAACCCGAATTATCAACAACATTATGAGCAGTTTAATCAAAAAATAGCTGAAAAAACGCTTGAAGCCTATCAGAAAGGGCAATTTCAAGATAAATCAGCTCAAGTGTACAATATTCCCATTGTGGTACATATTGTACACAGTACCTTTACTGCTATCGGAGAAGGTTCCAATATAACAGACGATCAGGTTTATAAAGCAATCAACCAAATTAATGATGCCTTTAGAAATCAAGGAGCTTATAAAGAAGATCATGGAGTAGATACCGAAATAGCCTTTTGTTTGGCCCATCAAACTCCTGAAGGAACTCCTACCAATGGTATTATTCGGTATCTAAATAATGAGTTTACACACCTTGAAATGACCCAAGAAAAGGAGTTGTTAGCCGAAAAAGTTAAAAGCTGGGATACCGAAAAATACTTGAATATTTGGATCGTAGATGAAATTTGTAAAGCAGACTATCCCGACCCTTGTGCAGTCGTTGCATACTCATATACCCCCTCTTCGGTTGGAGAATATTTTGATGGGATTGTTACAGAAGAACAATATTTTGGGGTAGACAATAGACGTACCAAAATTCTAATTCATGAGGTAGGACACTATCTAAACTTACTACATACCTTTCAAGCAGGTTGCCGTAATAATAACTGTCTAGAACAAGGAGACTTGGTATGTGATACACCTCCCGATAATAGCCAAAATTTTAAAACCAACTGCGATAATCCTGAAAACTCTTGTACGACAGATACAGCTGATGGAGATGCTCGCAACCCCTTTCGAGCTTCAAAAGAAGGTGGACTTGGTGATCAAGATGATTTGGTCGAAAACTATATGGATTACAGTAGTCGAGCCTGTCAAAACTCTTTTACACAAGGACAAAAATTTAGAATGCGGACTTCGCTAGAATTAATTAGACATAAGCTAATTCAATCCAAAGCTTGTGTCCCATTATTTATACATGATCTTGCAATTACTGAAGTCATAACACCTACCAATTTTTTATGTGAAGATAGCCTAGAAATCAATTTAGTACTTCACAACTATGGAAACCTAACCATTACAAATCCATCTCTCTTATATCAATTAGATGATGAAACAGTTATGCAATATAACTGGTCAGGTGAAATTTTACCAGGTGAAGAATTAAGTATAGGCTTACCACCAATAACAGTTAATAATACAGGCTTACACAAACTGCATCTACATGCTTTTACCAATGTAGAAGACGATAATGGAGCCAATAATAATATCATCTTAAACTTTAATTATCTCCAAGCACAAATACTTCCTATCCAAGAGGATTTTGAGGATAATATCAATCTTCAACAATGGCTTATTGCTAATGAGGATACCGATAAAACATGGGAGCAAAAATCAGTAAGTACCTGTGAAGAAAATGGGGATAGAAACCTCTTTTTAAATGCGTATAATTATCCAAATACTAGCAAACAAAAAGAATACCTATACACACATATTGACTTAGAACAATATGCAGATGCCCAACTTGATTTTGATGTAGCCTATATCCCACGCTCGGCAGAAGAAAGTGATGGATTAGAGGTTAAAATTTCTACTGATTGTGGTGCTACCTTCTCAACAATATATAAACGCTATGGAAAGTATCTCTCCGTAGAAGGAGAAAATGTATTTGCTGAAAATTATTGGCAACCACCATCCTGTGATGCTTGGAGAACCGAGTCTGTCAACCTAAATGATTATATCGGACATACAGCTATTCTCGCTATAGAAGCTTTTAGTGATTATGGTAATAACATTTATTTAGACAATATAAACATAGATGGGAGAGCACTCTTACCTTGTCCAATTCCACAAAATATCAGCATACAAGAAACAACTGCAAATAGTATTTATGTTGCTTGGGAATCTACCGAAAACGCACAAGAATATGTTGTCCGTCTTAAAACCAAAGAAGGAGTTTCTTGGGAACAAGTATTGACCGTAACAGGAAATCAAATAGATATAACAAATCTACTGCCCAATGTCGATTATGAACTACAAATACAAGCACAATGTAGCACGACTCGTTTTAGTGGATTCTCTAACTCTATTCCATTCAATATTTCAAGCTTTACTTGTATCGCACCTTCGAATATTAGCTTCCAAAATATTACAACCAAAACAGCAGTAATACAATGGAATGAAGTACCTAATGCCAATTATTATCTTATTAACTATAGATTACAAGACGGTAGCGAACAACAACAACAGTTACAAACAAACGAGAATTTTCTCCAATTAAGCAATCTAAAAGAAGGAGAAATATACGATATAAAAATCAAAACGATTTGCAACGTAAATGGAGAAAGTAATTTTAGTACTACTAGTACACTCGTTTTGGCAGGTACTTGTAAAGCACCTCAAAATATAACACTCAATAATATTGATACCCAAAGTGCTGAAATTAGATGGGAGGCATCCTATAATGCAACTAATTATAGGCTGCAATATAGAAAAACAACCAAACTCCATTGGGTACTCATTAATACTCCCGAAACATTCTACCAACTCAACGAATTAACACCTGGTTCAAGTTATCAGGTAAAAGTAACAGCAGAATGTTCCGAAGGATGGCTGACAAGTGAAATACGATCCTTCCAAACAGTTTCAGATTGTCCAGCAATCGAATTCGTAAATATTAACGATATTGGAGAAGATCAAGCTCGTATTAACTGGCCAACAGTAAACAATGAAGCCGAGTACGAAATTATATTCCAAGTAGTTGGTAGTAGTGTAAGACATAAAGCAGCTACATTCGATAACTTCTACGAATTTAGAGGACTATTTCCATGTACAGACTATATCGTAAAAATACAAGTACATTGTACCACCTCTACTAATAACAATATCTATGAGTTCAATTTTAAAACCAACTGTGATACCTATTGTGAAGCCTACGCCAATAATGCCGAAAAACAATGGGTCGAAACAGTAACAATTAACGATTGGTCATTTACCAGCCAAAATGATAATGGATATGCCGATTTTAGTAACAATTTGATTAACGTAACAAGAGGAGCTGTGTTACAAGTAGAGCTAAAAGCAGGAAAAGTAGCACGAGGTAATGTTCCTTATTGGAATGTATGGATTGATTGGAATCAAAATAAGTATTTCGAGCCTTCCGAAAACGTCCTAATTGTTGATAAAAGCCAAGACCAGATACTAGTAGATAACCCATTCGTTAAACCTAAAAATATCGAAGAAGGAGTCATTTTTGTACCCGCTGATGCTCCACTCGGAACCACGCGTATGCGAGTAATCTTTCAAGATAAAGAACAAAATGACCCATGTGCAATACTCGACAATGGTGAGGTAGAAGACTATACTATTCAGGTTAATGCCCCTTCTTTGGGTAAAAAAGAAGCTAATAACAATATACATACTTGGAACTTTAACCTAACACCTAATCCAGCAAAAGATCAAGTACAAGTTCACATTCAAAATGCCAATAACACTACCGACTTCAAGGTAGCTGTTTTCGATATCAATGGTCGTCTGATTATGCCGCAACAAACACTATCAAACAATCAAATAGTCGATATTTCAAGCCTCTCCAAAGGGCTGTACTTTATGCAAGTACAAACCCCAACAGAGCTTAAAGTACAAAAGCTAATGGTCTGGTAATCATTGGTTTATTTTCTGGGCGTATCCAAGCCGCAATACGACCACCCGCCCGTTCATGCGTCTTCGCATGAACTATACGGATGGTAGCACTGCGGCTTGGTCGGGCTATCCGTTTGTAGTTGCCTCATACCTGCTAGTGCTGCATAGTCCTAGCGGTGTCTTCCGCTGTCAGCCCCGCTAGTCCTTGCATCACCAAAGCAGCTATTTCACCAAGCTACCACTACTATCCCTTACGCAATTCCCTCGGAGGGGGGAGAGATGGATTCTGTGCGAAGT
>JAHDHP010000174.1 GCA_020631245.1 Bacteroidota bacterium
TAATGGGAAAATACAGACTACTAAAAGCCTATTCCACTTGTTCGTCTTAAAGCAAGTATTATACCAAAACAATATTTGATAATTATTCTAATATCAAATATCTTTTTTTTGAGTCCTATCTGAGTTTTTTGGTGAGTGAGCAGACATTTACTTTATCATCATCACGTCTATAGTAGCTCACTTTGTCCATTATATGGTACATTAATTTTAGCCCTAGTCCTCCTTTCTTTTTATGCCGAATACTTTCCTTTATTATGTCGTTTGTTTCCCAATTAAAATCTTTCTCTTTTGGCGAATAATTTCCTACATCATAAATTTCTATTCCGAGTTTCTCTTTTGTTAGTTCTAGCTCTACTTGTAGCTCCCGCGAAGTGTCACAATTATTTCCGTGAATAATTGCATTAGCGCAAGCTTCGTCAATAGCTAAAATAATTTGATATTTTTCTTTAGATACCAGATTGGTATCTTCAAGGTGATTAGCTACAAATTTTCGAATCTCGCAAAGTTGTGTTTTACTACATTCGGTTTTGAAGGAGTATTTCATTGTTTTAACAAGTTCTTAGCTTCTGTTTCAGATTCAACAATACGAAAGATATTGTGTAGTCCTAGTAGTTCGAATACATCATAGACATCTTCTTTCATATCGAAGAAAACAAATGATCCTCTTTGAGCTTTAAAATCTTCTAGATAGGAGATAAATACCCCTAAGCCTGCTGAGGAAATATAGTTTAGTAATTTACAGTTGACTAGGATCTTATATTGCTCATCGGTATATGCTTCTTTAATTACATTGTCCATAGCAATTGAAGATGCGGCATCTAAGTCGCCTTCTATAGAGAGAGTGAGTAACCCTTCTTCATAACGTTGCCTTATTTCCATTGGTTTTTACTTTTGATAAGGAGAAAGATAAAATTGTTTTGACGAGTTGTGCTTTCTTTCTTACTAATCGTAGAGTACGATTGTTATTTTCATCAAAAGTAAAAAAATTGTACCAGTTATTTTAATGAGTGATTGAGTGATTGAGTGATTGAGTGATTGAGTGATTGAGTGATTGAGTGATTAGTAAAAAAAATCATTTGAGATAAGAAAACAAGTTTTCTCATAAAAAATAAATTCTCATTTCAGCATAACGCCTATTCACTCATCCAGTCAATCACTAATTCAGCCATTGGTTTGCGTGAGGGATAGTAGTGGTAGCTTGCCGTAGAGGCGTTGCTCGCAACGTCTGTACAGAAAGGTAGTGAGGCTTTTGCTGGCAGGGCTGACGGAGGAAGACACTGCCAGCAAATATAGCCGAACACCTTTTCTGCAAGGCAACTACAAACGGATAGCCCGACCTGAAACAGGGATTGGGTGATTGCGGGCATTAAGGTAGAGACAAGGCCTGCCTTGTCTGTACGCAAGCCCGCAATCACCCAATCTCTGTGGAAGGGGCACGCCCAGAAACAAAGTAAATGGGTGATAGAGTTATAGTAATTTTTATTTATAAATGGGTGATTTTTATGACTACTACTGCTGTATCGTCGGTATCGTCTCTGCCTTCGGTAAAGGAATCGAATTTCCTGTAGATTTCTTCTTTTATTTCTTCTGCACTCTTGTGAAAATAGGCTCGAAGACAATGTTTGAGTCGTTCGTAACCAAATTGTTCGTTTTCGACTGCATTGCTACGTCCTTCTACTAGTCCATCGGTATATAGGACGATTATATCGCCTACGTGTAATTGCACTTCGTGTGCTTCAACAAAGTTTGTATAACTATTGTTCCTTATAATTCCGAGTCCCATTCCTTCGTCTTGCAGGTACTTTACTGTATCTTCTTCCGCATTGTAATATAGAATTGGACAGTGTCCTGCCCGACTATAGGTAAATGAGCGGAAACCAAAATCGAAAGCTAGGTAAATGAGTGTTATAAAGCGATTTTTTTCGAGGCAATGACTTATAGAATGGTTGGCCATCACGAGAAAATTATCGGCTGGTAGGCACAATTGTATGAGGGATTGAAAGATTCCCTTCATTTGTGCCATATGGAAGGCGGCGGCGGCTCCTTTGCCAGAAACATCACCAATAACGACTGCCATACTGTAGTCGTCTATCATATTATAATCGTAGTAATCTCCACCTACATCGCGGGCAGATCGGCTAAAGGCAGCTATTTCACAGTATTCGAGATTGGGAAAGGAAGTGGGCATTAATGCTTCTTGCACCTTAGTTGCAATCTCTATTTCCTCTTTATAACGTGCATCTTCGATTGTTTGTTTAATGAGTCGGCTATTTTCAAAAGCTAGTTTGGCTTGATCGATATAGCTTTTAGATAGGCTGATCATTTCGACATCGAAGCCATAGTTGAAGGTTTTGAGTAAGCAGATGACTCCTTTTAATTCGGTATTTTGGGTAAAAATGGGTAAGACTAGTAAGGACCGATAGGGCATTTCATTATTGAAGATATACCGTTTTCGTTCTAAATCTGGGAAGGAGTAGTATCCTCTTTTGGGTTCTATTTGTATTAATTGATCGAAACCTATTCGTTGGCTAAGGAGCTGTATTTCTACATCTTTTATATCAGGGGTATGTTCTATTTCTCCTACTCCATCGACAATGTACACATACCAACCCGAAGTACTCATAGTTGTTTTATAACAAACTTTGAAGAGTCGATCTAGGGTTTCTTTGGTACTTTCTTGTTGTTGTAGTGCTTCGCCAATTTCTTGGTAGCTTTTTATCTCTGACTTTTGCTCTTCAATAACGGAGCTTAAGGGCAAATAGAAAAGTAAGGTAAGAAAAGAAACAAGATGATAAGCAGATACTCCTGCTACAATTAATCCCATAAAGACATTACTAAAGAACATGTCTTTGTTGATTCCTGTCTTGGTATTCATCCCTAAGTCACTATATACATAAATGCCTATTAGAGCTGTATTAATTGTGACAAGCACTAGTAGAAACAATAGAATTAGCCACTTTTCTTTTCCTTTGAGTAGCGCAATCCACTTGACATTCAAAATTAAAGGGATGAGCATTGCTCCTCCCATGATATATAACAAAATAGGAAAGGTTTCTGTAAAAGCCACTCCTTTTAGATTGCAAAGAGTGGATAGGACCAATACGACTAATAGGCTATCCCATTGCCGAATAACGGCTGTTGTTTTCCGCATATGCATTAACTTGCGGTACATGGTAAAGGTATACAGAAAGAAAAGTAAATAGATATAGGCTAGGAATCGCCTTATGAGCACCTCTGAATCTTCTATCCGTACTTCCATTTTACTGAGAATAAAAGGGATAATGGCGAAAGCGAAGGTGACGATACCAGCAGTTAGGACTTTGGTAAAGATTTGTTCGGCTTCAAAAGAAGTGTCGAATTTAGAGTGTTTGTTGAAAAACCAAAGATGAGCTATCGAGGAAGTAATAATGAGCAGACTTAAAATCAGTTCTCCTCCACTAAAACCTGTTACTTTATCCCACATAAAACCTGCTGTTGCTAACCAATATAATAGGCTACCAAGCAAAAGATAAATAATATGGGTTCTATCTCGCATATAACAAATACTGTTAAATCGTCTATTTAGCGGGTGTATGGTGACTGGATGGAAGTAAAATTAGTAAAAAAATGGATGAGGTCTAACGATTTAACAGAAGTTACTTAATTTTGCAGGCGATGGCTAGAAAACGAAAACAAAAAACAATAGAAGCTGCTACTATTACAGATATGGCAGCCAAAGGAAAAGGCTTCTTTCGACAAGAAGGGAAAATCATTTTTGTAGAAGATGGTGTTCCTGGCGATGTGGTAGATGTGCGAATTAGGCGCAATAAGCGCGATTATGCGATTGGCGAAATTACGAAGCTTCATCAAGCGTCGGAATTACGTACTGAACCCTTCTGTAGCCACTTTGGCACTTGTGGGGGGTGTAAGTGGCAATATCTTCCTTATGATATGCAATTGCAATTTAAGACGCAGATTGTAGAAGAAGCTTTTAAGCATATAGGTCAGTTGACCTTTCCTCCTTTAAATCCGATTATGGGTTCTGACCCTAATCGATATTACCGCAATCGTCTTGATTTCTCTTTTTCTAATAAGCGGTGGCTAACTAAAGAAGAAATTGATACTGGCGAGGTGCTTAATCGAAATGCCCTAGGTTTTCACAAACCAGGCATGTTTGACAAAGTAATTGATGTCGAACATTGTTATTTGCAAGGAGGACTTTCGAATGACATCCGAAATGCCTTGCGCGTATATGCTTCCGAAAATGACTTAAGTTATTATGATGTTCGAGCGCATGAGGGCTTTTTGCGCTCCTTAATTATTCGGACGTCTACTTTGGATGAATTGATGGTAGTAGTGATGTTTGGAGAGGAAAATGAAGCAGCTCGAAAGGCTTTACTTGACTTTCTTGTAGAAGCATTTCCAGAAATTACCTCCTTACAGTATGTGATCAACACCAAAAAGAATGATACCTTTTACGATTTAGATATTATCGTGTGGAAAGGGCGTGATTATATTTTTGAGCAGTTGGAGGATAAGAAATACAAAATTAGTCCTAAATCCTTTTTCCAAACGAATCCATTACAGGCAGAAAAACTGTATCAGGTAGTGCGCGAGAAGGCACAATTGACAGGAAAAGAAATTGTGTATGATTTATATACGGGGACTGGTAGTATTGCTATTTTTATAGCGCAACATTGCCAAAAAGTAGTGGGTATTGAGGAAGTGCCTGCTGCCATTGAGGATGCAAAGTTTAATGCTACTTTGAATGAGGTGGATAATACGGTATTTTATGCAGGGGATGTTAAAACATTTCTAGATGAACAGTTTATAGCTGCTAATGGCACTCCTGATATACTGATTACCGATCCTCCTCGTGCAGGGATGCATGGTGATGTGGTACAAAAAATTTTACAAATGGCTCCACCGCGCATTATTTATGTGAGTTGTAATGCTGCAACACAGGCGCGTGATATTAAATTGTTGTCTGAAAAGTATAGCATTGAAGAGGTACAGCCTGTTGATATGTTTCCGCATACATTTCATGTAGAAAATGTGGCTGTATTAAAACGAATAAATTAACTTAACTATAATTCCCACTCTATGAGTTTAGGATTACCCGAACAAATTCTTGAAAGTGTTCAATTTGATCTTCGACAGTTTGAAAATCAACTCAAAATGGTACTACATTTGGTGCTCGATAAGGAAGTGACACGTTATCCTATCATTATTGCTCATCGAGAAGCCGAGATGGTATTAGGTCGTCCACTGATTCCTTTAGATACCGATAAGGCACAATGGGCATTTAATATCTCGCATTTGGAAGAATTTGCCAATCGAAGGTTGATTATGGCCAATAAAGTGGGAGATTTTATAAAAAACTATAAAGATCCACGTCAATTTATTTGTGTATTTATTGTGTCAGGTCAAAAAGATGGTGGATTTGCTTTTTACCCATTTCATGAATAACTTGTAATTGTGAAAGAAAAATAGAGAAGATAAGGGACTTACTAAAATATATGAAGGGGATGTTGCGTTTATCTAAAAGTTATTCTTGCACATAAATCCCCCTTTTAAGATTATTTTTTATCTTTACAGATAGATACGTCCCTTATACAATCCCTTATAATCGTTTCGATTATCCTAGAACAACACACTTCCTTAAATACTGAATGTTCTTCTATACCTATTTTAAAAGTAGTGTTTTATGAAAAAAATATTTACTCTTCTAGCTCTACTATCAATTAGCTATTTCCTAGCACCTACAAATAGTAAGGCTCAAGATATTCACTTCTCTCAATTTTATTCTGCACCTTTATTACTCAACCCTGCGTTGACAGGTAATACAAATGGTAATGCAAGGATTGGGCTTATTTTTAGAAGTCAATACGCTTCATTAGCACCCTATACCACTATTGGGGCTTCTTATGATATGTCAGTACTTGGTTGTCAACTTCGAAATGACCATGCTGGTGTTGGTTTAGCTGTCTATAATGACCGTTCTGGTGATGGAGGACTTAATAATATTACTGGGCTTATTTCTGCTGCTTTCCATAAAGGTTTAGATAGTGAAAGCAGGTATTTTATTTCATTAGGAGGGCAAGCAGGTTTTACTCAAAAAAGTATCGACTTTACTCGCTTACGTTTTGCCAGCCAAATTATCAATGACACTTTTGATCCTACTTTGGCAAATGGAGAATCTATTGAGAACAATATCTTCTCTTATTTTGATTTTATTGGAGGTGGTCTTTTATCTGCTGCACCTAGTGCCAATGTCAACTTTTATGTAGGAGGTTCTTTCCATCACTTTACCAAGCCCATCGAAACTTATTTGGTACCAGAAGTTGCTGATAATCCAGATATTCTTAATCTCCCTTCTCGCTTAACCGTACATGGTGGTGGTAGCTTTTTCTTAGGAGAAACACTAAGCCTTTCACCAAGTGTATTATATATGCAGCAAGGTAGTGCCCGTCAAATCAACTATGGAGCTGCTTTAGGATTTCATTTCAACCGCAATAGTAATTATGGAAATGGATCTGCCCTTTATGTAGGAGCTTGGAATAGATGGAATGATGCATTGATTATTACGGTCGGAATCGACTATAATGATCTTAACTTTGGTTTTTCATATGATGTCAATATCTCTAACCTAAACGTTGCTACACAAAGTCAAGGTGCTGTGGAGCTTTCTTTGGGTTATCGTTTCAAAACGAGTGAATGTGACCGATCTGGAGAGTTACCTTGTCCGAGGTTCTAAATCCAAGAATAAATTATATTTAAATAAAAAAGCGAATGATGTTTCATCATTCGCTTTTTTAATGGGCTATCTTTTTTTTAAGTAACTACTTACTTTAGGAATGATAATTAAATAACTTTACATTTTTGACTGCTTCTTTTTGCACCTAGCTTTGTTAGAAAGCCTCGCTGACGCGCTGCATCGCCTACATTTTCTGCCTCGCTAGATACAAAAATAATCTATTCAAAAAATTGTACCCTTATTTTATCATCATTCCTTAACATTGTATGAAAGCTTATTTACAAGCAACAAGCATTATTGATTGTGATCATCCGAAGGTCATTGAATTTGCTGAAAAAACGGTAGGAAATCTGAGCAAAACTATCGACCAGGCAGTAGCACTATACTATGCTGTACGTGATCAAATCGCTTATAATCCTTATCGAGTTGTTCTTACCGAAGAAGGAATGCGCGCTAGTAGAACTATAATACGTGGACAGGGTTATTGTGGAGAAAAATCAATTGTGATGGCAGCAGCTTGTCGTCATTTAGGAATTCCTAGTCGTTTGGGATTTGCCAATGTACGTAATCACCTATCTACCGAAAAGTTTAGACAATTACTTCGATCAGATATTTTCGTATTTCATGGCTACTTATCTATTTATCTGGAAGGAAAATGGGTAAAGGCTACGCCTGTATTTGACAAAAATCTGTGTGATCGTTTCAAAGTTGTACCCTTAGATTTTAATGGTCGAGAGGATTCTATTTTTCAAGAGTTTGATAATAATGGGGAGCGTTATATGGAATACCTTCACGAATATGGCGAGTTTGCTGATATGCCCCTTGCGCTATTTACACAAGAATTACAAAAATATTATCCACATATGTTTGATCCTACAGAAAATGAAGGGATTATCAGTAGTAGTGATTAAGTAAAGAATAAAAAAAGGTTCATAAAACACCCAATTACAAGTGCTTTATGAACCTTTTTTTGAATAATCATAAAACTATATTTCTTAATAGACTTTCACAAAAAAGACAAACGGTTTCAATGCCTCTATTTGTTGTTCTACTTTCATATTGCCCAAATGACTCCCTTTCTTACTTGAACTTTTCAGACTTAGTTTTTCAGGTACTACATCTAGGACATTATTGATATTACGTGTTTTAATGACATACGTAGCATTATGTGCTTGTGAATGCTTCGCCTTAATCACACCTATCAAGTTTCCTTCCTTGTCAAAAAGAGGACCTCCACTTGAGCCAGGTGATACAGGAACCGATGTTTGATAAGTAGATACATCCCCCTCAAAACCAGATAAGGCACTCACTGCTCCGTCGGTATATTTTACTTCCCAACCCATTGTACCAGCTAGTGGATAACCCAATGTAAATACCGATTGGCCGGCACTTGCTGTTTCTTCTTTGAAATGATAAGGAATAGCAGGTAATCCACTAAACATTGGATCACTAATTTTTAAAATTGCCAAATCATTCTTCTTATCTCGTCCAACAACCACTGCACTATAAGTACGACTAGGACTTACTCCTACTACAAATCGCTGCCCATCTTCTACTACATGATTATTGGTTAGAATATATCCTTTTGAGGAAATAGCAATACCTGTTCCTGTAGATAAGGGCTGTATGTCTGTATTCTGTTCAACTCTATTGGGGTACAGTTTCATATATTGATGTCGGTTGAATTGATCTCCATCAAAAGAAACCATCAACATATTCTGAGCGTTAAGCTCAACGTACACCTGATTTGAAAATGCCTTATTTCCTTTCCGCCAACTAGCTTTATATAAGTTAGCTGTAGCTGTAGATTTTATTTCACCCATCACCTCTCCTACTTCCCAATCCTTAAAATTAGTAGCTCCACCTAAATAAACAGCCATATACCCTCCATTATTACTCTTTTTCACAATGGCTACCGTATATTGATTTTTATTGTTAACACTCACAATTTTCTCATACAAGCCTTCTACTTGATCTAAATTTCCCGAATCAAAATAACTACGTATATCTGTACCCGACCATCTAGTAGGCGTGACAGGCAACTGTAAACGTTGACTTGGTCGATAAGCCATTGGCTCTGCATACATTTGTTTCCAAGTGCCGAAAATAGAATTTAAGGCTCCAGAGTCATTCGGAACTTGATCAGTAGAAGTAAATTGGAAATTTTCTCCCAGACAACTAGTAAAAGTTAGTTGGTGATTCGTATAATAGGAACGTTCTACCAATTCCATATAAAGATTCACATGCACGATATCACAAAGAGATTCGACCGAACTCTCTAGATTTTGCTTCTCCCAAGTAGTTAAAGCTACTTGTTCAATGCCCATTTCTTCTAAATAGTCCACCAAACGATATAGCAAAACGCTACCATTAGCATCCACATTAGCTTGCTCTTGCTGGCTTAGATCAATAATGGCAAATCGGACACCATTTAAATAGGAGGCAAATTTTGCTTTTTTCTCATGCATCCCTCCAGATGCATTCGATATACTAGGTACCGCCATTATAAACAGCAGTAGCCATAGGATAGTTAGTACTTTTCCTTTCATAATAACAAGATTTTCATAATTC
>JAHDHP010000175.1 GCA_020631245.1 Bacteroidota bacterium
AGGTCGGGCTATCCGCTTGTAGTTGCCTCCTAGAATAGGTGTTCGGCTAAAGTCCTAGCAGTGTCTTCCTCTGTCAGCCCTGCTAGTCCTGCCTCACTACCTTTCTAGTTCGCCAAGCTACCGCTACTATCCCTCACGCATAATCAATGAATGATTGAGCGAATGTGTGAATGAGTGAATAAGCGTTACGCTACAATCACTCAATCACTACCTAATTTACTCAATCACCCATTCACTAATTCACTAATTCACTCATTAATTATGAGCTACATCTTCCCCGCTACTTTAAACAACTGGATCAGTAACATCTTTACCGACGAAGAACTAGCAGCCCACAATTGCTATGCTGAAGGGAAAGTACCCCCGATGATGATTATTCGTATGTCGGCCCAATTCACCTCCCTCAATCTGGCAAAAGAAGACATTATTTTCTTCTACGATCAAACTGTGTCAGGAGCATTGAACAAAGGTTTCTTGTTGACCGATTGTAATATCCACTTTCGGAAAGGCTACCTTCCACTAGAGAAAGCAGATGAGCTATTTGATGAAGAAGGAAATCTACGTCCTAAGTTTGAAAACTTATCACCCGAAATGCGGGAAAAAATAACGCAGTTATTTCGCAATATTGCCGAATACGATCCTAAAGCGGATATGAATATTACCAAATACGGGAAAGAAGATGCAAGTATTCCAGTCAATATAAATGCAAACAAAGCGGAAAATGGAAATGAAGGAGCAGAAGGAAACACCGATAAAGGAGGACTGAGTGTTGAAGAAGCCATCAAAGCCGATTTGATTGATTTAGAGTTTTTAAAACTCTTACAACACGAAGGAGAACAATACGAAGCACTTTGTAAAGAATTAGACCACGATACCGTCTTTAAACAAACCATCCAAAAGATGGTGAATAAAACAGATGTGGTCGTCAATGATCCAAGTTCTAAAGAGCTGTTTATACAAGACCTCCTCCGCATTTTCAATTTAGTCAATGATGAGTCGGAAGAGGTGATTCGCCGAAAGCAATTTGCACTTACTTATATGTTTGAGCGATTACTAGGAGATGGCGACATGGCAGAAAGTATTAAGCTTAGTCGAATCAATGATTTACTGGTCAATGAAAATTTCCAGAAAAATTTCGAGCAATTACGTACTGCCAATATATTTAAGGTAAAGAGTGAGTTCCCAGATCAACTACTACTACCAGTTGTACTTTCTAAATTAGATCATGATTCTTTAGCCGATGTGGGTGCTCATTTATATCGCTTTGCTTCTATTGTTACCAAAGCCGATGGGAATGTTACAGAACTAGAAGAAGGCTTACTCAAAGAAGTACTTGAATTGGTCAATAGCCCTAAGAAGGCAATTCCGAATGTGAAGCAAATCGAGAGTGATAAAGATGAATCACTAGAGGATGTACTAGCTGAACTCAACCAATTAGTGGGACTTAAAAATATTAAGGAACACATTAGTACCTTAATCAACTTTTTGAAAGTGCAAAAGGCAAGAGAGGAACAAGGGTTAAAAACACAAGGACGTTCACTCCACTCAGTATTTATGGGCCCTCCTGGTACTGGTAAAACCACCATTGCCCGATTGATTGCTCGTATTTACAAACAAATAGGCATCCTTAAAAAAGGGCATTTAGTAGAGACAGATCGCGCAGGACTCGTAGCAGGTTATGTAGGACAAACAGCCCTCAAAGTAGATGAGATTGTAAAAGCAGCCCTCGATGGTGTCTTATTTATAGATGAAGCTTATGCTTTAGCTCGTGGAGGTGGAGGTGACAAGCGTGATTTTGGACACGAAGCCATCGAAGCACTCCTCAAAAGAATGGAAGATTATCGTGATCGTTTGGTAGTCGTAGTAGCGGGTTATCCCGATGAAATGGAAACCTTTATTAAATCAAATCCAGGTTTGCAATCTCGCTTTAATCGTTACTATCATTTCCAACCTTATAATGGAGAAGAACTATTGGCTATTACCAATATATTCGCCAAAAAAGCGGATTTTATACTAACGCCCGATGCAGAAGAAAAACTACAATTTATCTATGATGAATTGTATGCTAAGAAACTCAAAACATTTGGTAATGCTAGGGTTTCGAGAAACTTATTCGAGCAATGTGTGGAGCGACAAGCTAATCGAATTGTGAGCATCACACCACTAACCAAAGAAGTGCTTATGACCATCACAGAAGAAGATGTACCACCTGTGAAGGCGACGATTAAAAAAATTGTTGTTTTTGATGAAGAACAAAAGAAACAACAACAAGCAAATCCAGAATTTAGCGTTAAAGAGATGATGGGACAGTTGAAAGGAATGATGAAAACTGATGAGAGTGATGAAGTAGCAGAAAGTGAAGCAGTTGAAGAGGAAAAAAAATCGTAAGACTGACCTCAAGAGAACAGGAGTCAGATTTTGTAGGGCGCAGACCTGTGTGTCTGCCCTAATTGTTAGCCCATAATACGTTTTAATATTAAAAATGGGTGTCATGTAGGCTTATCCATTATCCAAGATGAAATAACTATGCATTTTATAAAGCTTATCCTGCCTATAATGTGTTGTTGTATCTTGTTTTCTTGTCAACAGCAACAAAAAGGTGATAAGGATCAAGGAGCTGCCCAATTTGGTATTACTGTTGATCCAGAAGAAGGAAGTCAAGCGCGAACTCAACTAGCAGATTACTGGTATCAAGGTAAAGCAGAAATTAGTAGCTATCAATTGGAGCAGGCTAGATATGGTGAGATACATGCAGGTAATGCTGTCCTGATTTTTGTCACAGAGGATTTTAATATTGATAAACAAGTCAAAAAAGAAAGTCCGAGTAGAGACGAAACCACAGGGGTCTTAAAGCTAAATACTATCCGCAAATTTCCGACAGGTTTGTATGATTATTCGATCATGTCTTCGATCTTTATGCCTGTTGATACAGAAAAATATCCCCATGTTCCCAAAATGAATACCTCTTCGCAAGATTGGTGCGGACAATCGTTTGTGCAATTAAATTTGCAGAGTGATGGTAATTACCGCGTCTTAAATCATTCCTATTTTGAGAAAGAAGGAGAGCAAGATTTTGAAATTAAAGCGACGATTTTAGAGGATGAAATTCCACTTCGTTTGCGTTTAGATCCTAAAAAGCTGCCTATCGGTGCTTTTAATATCATTCCAAGTACAGTACATACTACTTTACGCCACGAACCTATTGAGGTGCGAAAAGCTACCGCAGCTATGGGCGACTATAAGGGAACTTCTTTTGTTGCTAATCAAGGAAATCAACTAAAAACCTATACCATTACATTCGGGTCTGGTCGTATTCTTACTTATGTATTTGAGGAACAAACTCCTCATGTGATTGTGGGTTGGGAAGAACAGTATAATAATTTGACAACTCGTGCTACGCGTATCAAGACGATGATGTCGCCTTATTGGAGTAAGAATGGAGTAGGGGATGTGAAGTTGCGGAAGGAACTTGGTTTATAGGTGTTGAGTGGTTGGGTCAACCACCCCAAAGCGTGAGGGATAGTAGTGGTAGCTTGACGAAGTAGAAACAAAGTGAAGCTTCGACTAGCAGGGCTGACGAAGGAAGACACTGCTAGTCGATTAGCTGAACTTGTTTTCTACTAGGCAACTACAAACGGATAGCCCGACCTTGAATAGTGTTTGAGTTGTTGGGTGATTGAGTAGAGACGTTGCACGCAACGTCTGTACAGAAATTGCCCAACAACTCCAACACTATGAAGGGGCACGCCCAAAAAATAGTTAAGCATTTATTGAATGATTGAATTGCTAAACTTTTGTGTTAGATTTACCCAACCACCCAACCACCCAACAACTCAATCCCTCAACCACCCAATTATAGTATATCTTCCAATTCAAAACATTTTTTCATCTTCTTTTCTCCTCTTTTTATTTTGAGACATAGTGATCCTGATCTTTTCTTATTCAAGAAATTATATATCTCTCCCAATTGATTTCCTTCGATACCAATCCCATTGATACGAATAAGTTCATCTCCTACTAAGATACCTGCTTTGTCCGCAGCAGAATTGGGGCGGACATAACTTATTTCAATTGTTCCATAGTCGATGCCTGTAGCGATGGTTTCTATACCGCTAATATTGTAGGGGTAAGGACTGCCGAAATCCTTGTTTTTGCGGAGGTATAATTTATTATTGGAGTAGTTAAAAATGACCTTAAAGCGTTTGAGAAATTCGCCACCGATGCTGCCATTCCATTGGCGTCGTTTATGAACTATCAGTGATTTTTCATCTGGGAAACAGGCAATAATTTGACGATCAATAATATCTCCTATTTCAATACTTTTGATGCGGCCCAAGAGTCCATGTATTTCACCACTTAAACCAGTCCCAATAAAAGTAGGTAGAGATGGCTCTGGAGGAGGAAAGAGTCTAGAAGATAGGGAAAGAGCTTGTGAAGAGCCAGTGTCTACAAGTAATTGGGTGGTTTCATCAGTGCCTTTTGTGCCACAAACTCGAATGTTGAGATAAGGTTTAGAATCGTGTAATTCGATAGGTATTGCTTTATAGGTTTTAGGAGCTTTTTTGAAGTATTGAGGATCTTTAAATCGAATTACTTTGCGAGTATAATCTATTTCAACGATTAAATCTTTGAAGAGATCGTAACCGATGATACCGTATACGGGGCGACCTATTATTTCGGATAGGGAGAGTAAATCGGGAGGTAGGACGATGAGTTCCATATTGGTGCCTTCGATGCCTGGGAGAGAGAGGGTAATATCTTTAGCAATAAGTGCTTCAAATATGCCTTTTTCTCCTAGACCTGCAATCCTCTTTTTTTCACTTGTTTTGATATTCAGCATCGGAAGGAGAGCGGGTTCTGTTAGTACAGTGGAACGAGAGCCAGAATCAAGAATGAAGTCCATCTCTATAGATCCATTGATACTAATGGGAATTATTAGTAAATTGTTGTAGGTCTTAATAGGAAAGGTAGAGGCTTTGTAACCACCTGTAATGCTCATTGTTCCTTTTGAAGAGGGCATTCCCGTTTGTCCTTGATAAGGTACAAGGAGAAATAAAGATAGTAAAATGATAAGGAGAAATGGTCTCTTTTTAAGCATGAGATAGCCTCTAAGTGATTCATTTAGAATGTGGGTAAATACAACTAAATATAATAAAAAAGCAGTAATAATCCTAACTACTAACGATACTACACTTTTGAATAACCCACTGTTCGAAGCGTAATAACTCATAGCTCCCAAAGTGCCAAGCTACATCGGTATGAACTTGTCTTAAGGATTGGAGGGTTTGTGTTTCTTTTTGATATAAGGTATCAAAGTCGCCCTGATAACGTAGAAGGGCAGCCGCTAACTTGTGAATAAGTCGAGCACGCGACACTTTTTCTTCCTTAGATCGGTCAATTAATTTACGGAAGTTTTCGAGTTGATAGGAGAGGTGATAGTATTCATTGGTTTCGAAAGCGATGTAAATTTCTAAGAGTTTGTAACCTAATAACCAAGCCGCTTTTTCTTTTTTCAATTCTTGGCAATGTGTCTGAATAATCTGGATGGCTTCGGTAAACTGCGCTTGGAAGAAATGCAAGTAGGCATGATAAAAATGGAGTTGTGCTTTGAGAATGGGATGGCTATTGAGAAAATTGTTTTCAAAACATAATTGAAGGTAGTGATTGGCTTGTTCGTATTGTTGTAGATATAAATGAGATAAGAAAAGAAGTTTGAGGGTATGTGATTGGTTAGCAATCCCTTTTTGTAGGTTTTCGAGTGCTGATTCTCCTATTTGAATCGCCTCCTCAAATTGTTCTAAGCAACAATAAACAAATGCCAATTGATTTTGAATGCTTCCAAGTGAGACACGTAAGTAAAGCTGTTTTTCTGCTTGTACCAAATCTAACAATTGGTGAATATAAGGGAGAGCTTGTAGAGGGTTTCCACACTTAAGCCAATAAAAAATGGTGGTTTGTAAGTAGCTAAAGGTAAGATGAGGGGAGGGATTTTGCTTGGCTCGATCAGCCAATTCATTGATGTATGTGTGCCCAACATCTTGGAGTTGCTCTTGTTCTTCGCGATTAAAAGGGTCAAAGAAACCAATTCGACGATGATATTCACGGGCTTTCATTACACCATCATAAGCTTGCAAACAGTGATTAATTCGATTGGTATGAAATTCAAATTCTTCTTTAGTGAGTTGGTTATTGGTTTTATGGCGCAACCAATCGCGAATGGCAGGCTCAATGTCTAAAAACTCATAGGTGTTTGCAATCTCTACTACTTCTTCTAATAATTGGATGGCATCTTCTCGAAGTCCTCGGTTGAGTAAAAGGTCTGCCTGCAATATCATTTTACGACAATTCGATTTTTGATAGGCAACCTCACTTTCGTATTGTTTCGAAGAATCAGTCAACAACATCATATTCAAAATATCTTTCCGCAATCGTTTTTTTAATCTTGAAAAAGTAGCATTAGGTTCTTCCCCATAAATTAATTGTGCCGCTTCCTGATCTGTTTTTACCTTCTTCTTTACAATCAAATTAAGTAGTTCTAAGCGGCGATTGGGCGCGCCATTTTGTCTGACTTGGTATTTACTTCTCAGTAAACGCAACTCTACAGGCTTCAGTTTGTATATGAGCTGTGTCAGATTTTTCATATTTATGGAGGGTGTAAGTTTTTGTAAATGAACGTATTATGTTTTGTGCTTGTCTTTTTATAGTGCTTGTTGGTGTAAATGAAGGCTGTTCTTTTTCCTTTCTAATACATATGCTTTGAGCTAACTTGCACTAAAAATATAGTCGAATATACAAAAGAAAAAGGAATGTTGCTAATAATATTTATATGAAAAATAAATATATATTTGACTTTTTTCAAACCCAAAACTAGCAAAGATGAAAAAAACAGTACTACTTTTATTGCTAATTGGTACGGCTACTTTAACAGCTAGTAGTTGGTATCAACAACAGGAAGCAGAAATGGAGATTGATAAATCAAAAAAGGTAATACCAGCAACTGATATTACCTTTTTTGAAGGAAAGCTTATGATTTATAAAAAAGAGGAATTAGAGGAGGTGAAGAATGATGTTGCGATGTTGTTTTAATGTTTAATATAACGTTTCAACTGCTCCAATTCCAATGTTGCTTCTTTCTATTTACCATCCAAGCAATTTGACAGAAAAGAATACCAATTATGACAAGGTGTATTCGTGGTGCCATTTGTATTAGTTGAATAATAATTTAAATTCTTCTAGTTGCGGGTAGTAATCTTTCAATGCTTCATCCATTTCTCCATTAAATAAAGGAGTAACGATATATCCTTTTTCACGAAGATATTGTTTCATAAGTCGGGCATGTGCTGCACCTACAATAATTGCAGCTTTGGAAACAGTCTTTTGTTGTAATACTGAATCTATGTTGGCTACCATGTTTTGGTTTCTAATATCCCAGTACTGTTCATACTTTTGAGCTGCTTCTTTATTTTGAGAGTACTTTTTGGGAACAGCATAAGTGAAGTAATCTCCCAAATCGAAGAAATCACTATTTTCATATTTGATCTTCGAATTTTGTTTAGCACATTCTTCTTCAAAAAGGTCTTTTAAATTTCCAATAGCAGTATTTACTAAGTGATAATATCCATCTTTACAATCTTTCCAAGCTTGATCAAATTTTTGAGCATTGGCTTGATTATCCATATGGTCAAATGTTGAAATTGCTAATTGATCCATAACAGGGAAAGCGATTTTATTATATTCATTTCGTTTACCTACTCGACAGTATTTTCGTAAGGTATCTACTGACATGAAATTAGTCGAAATATAGCTTTCGATTGCTTGACGCTTTTGTAAAGTGAGTGAATCCAATTGCTTAAATAGTTGATAGGCTTGGTAATCACTATTTACATGATCATATTGTTGAATATAGCTAATTACTAGTTGTGATCTTAGTTTCAAGTTATTAGGATCATGCTGTAGTTGTCTAGCAATAAGTTGATGAGGAATAGTTGGTATACCAGCATTTAGCTTTGCATGGATGCGTAAAATCATTTCCGATCCTTCTTTCATTCCTAGTGTATCGTGAGTGGGTAAACTTTCAGCAAAAAATAACTCTGGTTCAAAGTCAACGATTTCTTTAATCGCTTCTTGAAACTCAGTATCACTTACTTCTTCAGGATAATAATGTGAAGCACTTATAAATAATATCTCCGTTGGTTTTTGACAAGCATTGATAGGAGCTGAAAAATAACTAACTAAAAGAATAATACCGGTAAAAATTGATGTGATGATTAGACGAAGCATTTGTATGGCTTTTTTTTGTTAGAAAAATAGTTTGAAAGAAACGTAGTAGAGCTGTATTCTATCTACGTTTCTCTTGCATATTATAAACTCGAAACCACTCCTCCCAACTTATCCATACCTTCAATATCCGATTCAGTTGCAAAGTTGATTAAACGTTTTAAATCCATATTGCAGCGAGCTTTAATGAATACAATATCACCTTCATCTTCTACTAACAATACAAGGTTGCGAATCTTACTCTTGTTTCTTTTTCCTTCTCGAATTTTCAAAGAAACATTTGATGAACCATCTTTTACAGTGATAAATTCTTCTAAGTTGCGTTTTCTCAATTTGCGAGTAATACGTTTATATTGGGCAGTACTTTGAAAGTTTTTAGCATCTTCTTTTACTATTACTCGAAGACTTCCCATACGAGATAAAACATACTTGGCTTCTGGATCTTCTTGTTTGTTGAAAAATAAACTCCCAATTTTAAAAGCAAAGCCTGGAATCCAAAGAGATACTTGATTTCCTTTGTCGTCATCTCCATTGTGTTCGTTATTGGTATTGTTAGCAAATGAGCAAAGTGGTAATAAGGCGATCATTATAATGGTTACTATCGTTTTCATGGTATTGTATTTTTGATTTGATGTTGGGTAAAAATGGTTTTGTAATCTTTGTTTTGAGAAAAATGGTTTTGTAATCCTTGTTATGGATCAAGGCTTCCCCCTATACTTTGTTGAATTAAACAAAGTGCAATTAAAGTTTGCAAAATGAAATAAAAGAAAAATAGAGGGGAGAGAAAAAGGCAAGCCATTAGTGAACTAGGAGACAGAGCTAATGACTTGCAAAAGGTTTCTGTTAATCTTATTTAGTACTTCCGCACTGTTCGTTAATCTTCGCTAAGTGTTCCATACCGTTAATGTCAAGAGAGCCAGATAATTTTGAAATTTGATTGAGGTCAATCTTGCCAACAATGCTAA
>JAHDHP010000176.1 GCA_020631245.1 Bacteroidota bacterium
TCCCGCTAGCGTTCATCCTGAGCCAGGATCAAACTCTCCATTGTTGAAAAATTTTAAATCCTGAAAACTCTCGAGTTGTTCTTCATGGTTTCAGAAAACTCGCACTAATTATAATCAAAGAACTTATTTAAACCGTTCAAAAATAACCGAAAAGCTTCGATCAGAACGGACTGCAAAGATATGTTTTTTTAATTTTAAAACCAAAAAACGAAAACGTTTTTTGTTAAAAATTATTTTGCTTCAAATTAAAAGAACATTATATCTCCGAAGCGGGTGCAAAGATAGTACTCCTTTTTTGAAACTCCAAACTTATATGAGATTTTTTGAAAAAATTTTGCGAGGTGCGAGGAAAAGTCGTCCGACGATTTACGTTCGATGTCCGACGGAGAATCGTACGAGGTGCGATGATTGAGGAACTCTACGATATATTATTTTACTTTTAGGGCTTTGCCAGCTCCTTTGCGACGTCGGAAATCTTTACGGAAGAAGAAGTCTACTCTTCCAAGCATGATCCCTGCCCACCCTACCTGATTAATTAATACCTCATTGCCATCTTTATTATTGACTTTTTGTGGTTCGTCTAAGAAAGTATGTGTGTGACCGCCAATAATTAGATCGATGTGACTGGATTGTTTGGCTAGTACTTGATCGGATACTTTATCGGATTCATATTTATTGCCTAAATGAGAGAGGCAGATTACCAAATGACATTTTTCCTTTTCTTTTAATTGAGTGGCAATTCTATTGGCATTGGAGATGGGGTCGTTATAGGTTGTTTTGCCGTATAAGGCGGGTGGTACTAGTCCATCAAGTTCTACACCTACTCCAAAGATTCCTATTTTAATGGGTCCTTTTTGAAAGACTTGGTATTCTTTTGTATAACCATCCATGAGGGTGCCACTGAAATCGTAGTTGCAATTGAGGAGTGGGAAGCTGGCTGCTTTGGCTTGTGTGCGAAGTGCTTCCATCCCTGCATCGAAATCGTGATTGCCGATTGTAGCGGCATCGTATTTCATGGTATTCATGAGCTTGAACTCCAATTCACCTTCGAAGAAATTGAAATAGGGTGTTCCTTGAAAGATGTCGCCAGCATCGAGTAGTAAGACATTGGCTTCTTGTTGGCGAATCTGCTTGACTAATGCGGCTCTTCTGGCGGCTCCTCCCAATCCTTGATGTTTGCCCCGTTCGAAAGGTTCCATCCGACTGTGTACATCGTTGGTATGTAGGACGGTGAGTTTGAAGTAATCGCGAGGAGCGGCAAGTACTTCATAGGGGAAGGTTCCACTAGCAACTAATGTACTTCCAATGGCGAGTGATTTGAGAAAGTTTCTTCTATTCGGCATAGTATGAACGTCTTTGGATGGATGTGTTTATTTTTTTACCTGCTGCGGTTTCTTGTTTTACATAATCTAATAAGGCATCTCGGAAGAGTAAGCCAATATCGTTTCGCTTTTTTCCGACTAAAAAGGCGCAGTCGTCCCCTCCATTAGCCATATAATCTGATACGACGATAGCGTATTCCTTCTTTTCATCTAATGGCTCTCCATTGATGGTAATCATTTCTGCTTTGCCTACATTGGGGTTGAGCATCATGCTGAGTTCTTTGGAAACTGGCCAGCCTCCTTTTGCTGCAACATGGTCGAGGAATGTTCGGGTAGTTGCTCCATCGAGGTAAACGATTGTTAACATGTTTTCGAAGGGCATGAGTTCGAAGATGTTGCCAATGGTAATGGGCCCTGCTGGTAGATTGGGGATTCGCAAGCCACCATAATTGGAAACGGCAAAGTCGATTGGGGTATCGGATTTTTGGCGAGAGATGTCTAGAATGGCGTCTGCCACAAAATTGCCGAGTAGGGATTCGGGTTGTGCTTTTTCCATATTGACTGCTGCCTCGCCTATTACTTGATCCATTTGTGCGGATAGCTCTTTTTTGTAGGGGGCGATGATGGCTGTGACTTCATCGGCTCCTGTAACGAGGCTATCGAGGGCATAGGTTTTACTTTCTTCTTTTTGGAGACTGTAAAAAGGAGTACAGGCTGCTAAAGTGGTGAGGCTTATTAATAGTAGTAAGCAATATCTTTGGAGCATGATTATTGGTATTGTTGTGCTCCGAAATTACAAAATTTGTGGGACATGGGTGATTAAGTAGTAGGTTTTTCTTTGTGGACTACTAGGAGGAATGTGCGAGGTACTTAGATCTTAGTGCCTTTGTCCTTTCAGGACTTGAATTTTAATGACCATTTTCAAATAACAAATTAAATTCATGCTTCATTTCAGCATTACCGATCATGACAATTTCAGCTCCCTGAGTTAGCTCGGTTATGGCAGTTAATTGAGTAATGACTTTTTGATTTTCATTAATGGCAATCACTGACAGTCCCGTCTTGGCTCCAATTCCTGATTCAGCTAACGTTTTGCCCACCAATGATTTTGGGACTGGAGATATAAAAAGGTTGACTCCTTCTCCGAGGATAGTTAGTTTTTGACCTTTGATAATGGATAAAACTGCAAGAGAACCTAAAGTAGCATAACTCAACACAAAATCTGCTCCTGCTCGATGAATGATGTCAATATTTCGGGCTTCCGAAATTCGGCTTACTATCCTTAAATTCTTATTTAGCTGATAACAATAAGAAGCGAGGTAAATGTTCATAGAATCGTCATTGGTTGAAAGCAAAACAGAAGGTGCTTCAAGAATACCAGCCTCTTTTAGTAAGCCATAATCAGAAGCTATCCCTTCAAACACCTTGTTGAATAAGTGGCCTACTTTTTTACATACATTAGGATCTTGTTCAATTAAATTTACCAGAATACCTTTTTTATTTAAAGCCATTGCTGCTGCTACACCAACTATTCCACCACCAATGACCAATACGGGATTCGGGTTCACATCGTAATAATGGAAGTGTTCGTCAATGTTTTGGAGTTGAACTTCATTCCCAATGATGACCAAAACATTATCGTCAGTAAGTTTTTCATCGATTTTTGCAGGTATCAATCTTCCTTTTTGCCACACGGCTGCAATGCTAACACCAAATTCTTGTCTAAGATTGGTCTCACGGATGGTTTTGTGAACCAAAGGTGTATTATAGATGGCTAGTTCTGCAATTAAAAGATCCTCGTATTGACCAATAGGATGAGATTTCGCATATTGAGCATTTACCCTATTTGCTAACTGTTCTCCTAGCCATCTTTTTACAGGTAAAACATGGTTAGCACCACTCAACTCTAATACGTGAACAGACTGATCTATAGATGCTATTGCAACTATTGGAACATCAGGTGCTATGTGTCGAATGGTAAGAATAATTTTGGTATTTTCAATATCATTCCTGTTTACCAAAACCAGTTTGGCATTGTTTATATTAGTTAGTTTGAAGGTTTCCTCATTATCAAATTCTCCTAAAATTACCGGAACCTTGTCATCGTGTCTTTGCAAGGCAACTTCTGGGTCGTTTTCGATAATATAATAGGATATATTTTCCTGACTCAATCTCCAGGTTAGGTCCCTTGCAATTGCTTCAAGAGAACAAATAATAATGTGGTCTTTCGTCCCAGCGGGCACTTGCCGAGGAAGCCTGTTCTTGTTTCTTGATTCTAGAAAAGGTACGTAGAAATACCTTAAAAAGGCAAATGGTAAAACGATCAATAACAAAATAGTTCCAGAAAGTAATACGATTACACTAAATAGACGACCGATATCAGATTCAAAAGTGATATCCCCAAAGCCCAGAGTGCTCATCACGGTGAGTGTCCAATACAATCCTGTAATCCAAGAATAATACCGGCCTTCCGCTGTTATCATAATGATATGGAATAGAATGGAATTTAGAAGGATAACTATTCCTAAAAAAGCCATGTATTTTAAAAGTGTTCCTCTTTTTCTTTTAAATGCTTTATCTTTCAAATAACTGACTAACTGACTACTTACAAATTTCATACTTTGTTGTTCAAAGAATAAGGTACATTATTTAATCTTCATTTGACAATTATAAGCTTTCAAGTCCAAAGGAAGAAGGAAAATCCTTAGAGACTGTCTTGATTTTAGAAAAAAGGGTTAAATGTTGTAGTAAGTTTTTTAAGAATACCCTCAGTGAGGCATTTATAACAAAAACTATACGGCCATGCTTCCTAAACGTCGGTACAGCGTATAGTCGTATGCGCGTAACGTCATCCAATCATCTAGGCAACCACAAGGGATGCCCTTACGCGTGAGGGATAGCAGTGGTAGCTTGACGAAATAGCTGCTTTTGTGCTGCAAGGACTAGCGGGGCTGACAGCGGAAGACACCGCTAGGACTATGCAGCACAAGCAGGTATGAGGCAACTACAAACGGATAGCCCGACCCCATTTTACAAATCAACTTGGCAGGTTTTAAATAAGTGCCTTCCTATCGAATAACGTAATTCTTTAAACCTGATAAGTTTTGATTTGTAAAATGGGGGCACGCCCAATGTCATGGAAATAAGAAAATAGCACTTTCTCCAAACATATCAGATTTAAGGCAGTGCCTAGCTTTCATGATAGCCCTTACTCAAAATCTGCCATGTTGGATTGCTTAAGTCAATGACATTGGGCGTGTCCCCTACTACGTATATTTTTTTGCCCGTTCATGCGAGGACGCATAAACGGGCAAAAAAATACACGCAATAGGGGTCGGGCTATTCGCTTGTAGTTGCCTTGCAGAAAAGGTGTTCGGCTATATTGCTGAACAGTGTCTTCCTTCGTCAGCCCTGCCAGCAAAAGCCTCACTACCTTTCTGTACAGACGTTGCGAGCAACGTCTCTACGGCAAGCTACCGCTATTATCCCTCACGCGAAAGATGTGCGATGTACTAGGTGCGATATGCGAGGAAGGTACTTCTACCTTTCACTATACATCATTTATTATCGAATGTATCGCTTTTATAAAGGTATAACGCTAGACAATGACTGGATGAGCGAATGAAAAGTCTCCTCTTGGGAGGAGATTTAGAGGTGGGTTTAGGCGTAACGCATCCATTTTTTAGCTACCGCCAGCGTCTTCGTTGGTGGTTTACACGACAAGTTCTTGTATGAAAATGATTTAGAAATAGGCTTATTGATCGTCTTTACCTATGATATAGTTATTCTTGGAGGGTGGGATGTAAATGTCTTCTTCTTCGAGTTCGTCATCAGAAGGTTTGAAGAAGGATTCGGCGAGTAGGAAGAGGTGTAATACGAGGTCTCTTGCTCCTTCAGCTTGGCGGATTCGTTTTCTTTTTTTTGTTTTTTGTTCTTGTTCGAGTAGTTCAGGATCGAAGTCTTCGTTTTCCTTAAGGCTATTCATAGCTATTTTGGTGGCAAACTTGACAGGGCTATATGCATCTTTAAAGGCCACATAATCTCTATAAAGCACAAATTTTTGCTTTTCAATTTTTAGTTCTAGGCGTTCTTTAGCCAATTTGAGGCGGTTGGCATTACGCGTTTTCATGGTCTTTGTTTTCGATACTATCTAATATGGCTCCTGCTGCTAATTCGAACATGGGTTTTTCGATGAGTTTTTTTCGAAACAATAATGCTCCGATACATAAGCAGAGACAGATAATGGCCAAAACGCCGAATCCGATTGCCCAAGAGGTGTAATAGGAAAGGATAACAGCGAAGGAAACAATGACAAAGATAAAAGCAAATAAGAAGATTAGTACAACAACTAGGACAGAAATAATAAAAGATGCGGCAGCAGCTATTTTTTCGGAGCTATTGATACGTTGATATTCTAGCTGTAGTTCTACATATTTCATGAGGTCATTAGCTAGTCGTTCTACTGCATTTTGGCTTTTATTGGTTGCTGATTCTTCTGCTTTCATAGGGAGGGATCAATGAAAAAGGGATAGTATCATTACATAAAATGATACTATCCCATTATTAAATAGACTAGATATTAGTTATAGAATTGGTGAGAAGTATCTTTACCATTTACTTTTTTCGCTGCGTCTTCTACTAATTCTTCAGCAGATACTTTCCAATCGTCTAATCGATCCCATCCTTGTTCGGTACGAGCTTCTAGTTCCAATTGTAATTGTTTTGCTCTCTTCTTTAATTTTTTACGGGTTTTTTTACCGCTTTGAGGAGCATAAAGTGTTGCTAATAAAGCCCCTGTTAAGGCTCCAACGATTAACCAAAGTAATGATCTCATGGTAATATTATGTTTTAGTACTAAAAATAATTGATTTCAAAGGTAAGGGAATGTTTTAATATATCAAATATTCGCTTCATTTCAAAGTATAATTGATTTACATTCTCCATTTAAATAAACAAGTAAAAGGCGGGAAAGTTTGTTTCTGTGTTTTATTCTCCTATTTCCATGCCAGACTCTTTTATTAAACGTTTATCCACTCTTTGGGTCACACATAAGGTTTGTTTTCATGCGAAGACGCATGAACGGACAAATTATAAAATGACTCCTGTAAACGAATATGGTAAGCCTCTTTCAAATTTTGAAAGAGGCTTTTTTTATTGGCTTAAGAGGCTGTCTTGATTTGTTTTACTTCAAGTTTACGGGTTTCAAATCACCATTGGGAGTAATAATCCAATATTCTTTTTCTTGTTTTTCTTCTTCCTTCGGTGGCTTGATTAAATATTTTACGCGGATATTATAGGCATATTGTACAACTGGTTTTGAAATAACTGGGTTAATTACTTTATCATATCCTGTAGCAGTGACAGGATCATAGTAGTAGACCGTTGTTTTTTTCGCTTCTTTCACGCCTGTTTTTCGTTTGATAGCTTCTACTGAGGAAGAGCTAAAGGCTTTGTAATCGGCATAGCGTTCTCCAGGAAGTGCTGCTCCTCCTTTCTCGGCCACAATATGATATTCTTCTGATAAGGACATACCTAAACCTTTGAAGGCATCTGCTTTTTTATTGATGAGTCGAATTGCTTCATTACGCAAGGTATCTTGTACTGCTTCGACATCTTCCACATAATAATTGACTAGAACTAATTCGTAAATTTCGTGTTTTGCTCCAATGGTAATAATCTTATCCATCAACTCACTTTTATCGAATAATACGTGGATATTTTTTTGTAGCTCGAATCCTTTGGGCACTTCATTGTAACTTTTGCTAAATAGTTTTTTCTCCATTTCCCGCTCAAATACTGGTAGTAATGTGAGCATATCAATACTTACATTTTTGGCGGGAATGCCTAATTTAATGAGATCATTAGTAAAGCCTGAAATACGTGCCCCCATCAGTTCATCGGCTTGTTGAGCTGTTTCCCCTAATTGAATAAGGTTGAAAATAGCAACGTATTTGTCTGCTTCGACATTCATTAGGATTTTAGCATCTAGGTAAACGGTATGGTCATTAGGAACATGTGCATAGGGAAGATTGAATTGAGAATTGGAGCGTTGTTGTTGTTGTTGGGGTGCCTCATATGGATTGATATATGAATCATCCACTTGAAATTTATTATTGTATGAACGCATTTGTTGCACATTGCCTTTGACTTGTGCGATAGAGATTTGAACGGTAGTAATAAGTAGTAAGAGTAGTAAAAAACTTTTTTTGTTAATCATAATAAAGTGGTTAATGGTGAATGTAATAGTTGCTATACATTCACCATCAACGTTATTATACTTCTAATAATTTCATCAGCTAAAATTATTTATCTATTTCGATAAACTAATTTAACCATACCCGTTTTAGAATTGGCTCTTATCTGACAGATATACATTCCAGATTGTAGTCCATCTCCTTCTATTATGACTTCATGTATACCACTTTGAAAATAGGCTCTTTCGGCAACCACTTTTTTGACATTACCTAATAAATCATACAGGATAATTTCAACTGCTGAATTTTGATTTAATTCAAACTTAAAGGTAGTGTAAGCTATAAAAGGATTGGGTGATGCTGAAACAGGAATTTTACGAGAGGCCACTGGTGGGTTGAGAAGTGGTGAGAGGATTCCAGTAGTATTCGTTTTAGCTACAGAAAGTTCTGATAATGATTCTAGAGAGACAATATCGCCATTTAGCGCATTAACATATACGCGCGCATTACCATAAGGAATAAGTGAAGCAATTTCGAAGACATAACAAAGCAAAATGACATCGCCTTCTACTTCTTTGAATACTAAGTCTCCCTTTGGAAAATAAGAGGCAGTGGGATCATTTGTCGTTTCTTGTAGTTTCATCTCTTCTGTGTCGTCTTCCCATAAATATTTAGTAGCTCCAACATTTTTGATTGCTAGTTCTCTAGCTTTTCTTAGATCTAATTCCAACAAACTAAGCCATCCCACTCTAGCATCGATCATATCGAGTTCCATCGTACAGCCCCAAAACCTTGCATCAACCATTTCGAGTTCCATTGTGCAAAATGCATTTTCAAGAACAGTTGCAGGAATAATTTCACCTTCCATTTTTACTGCTTCATTATTATTGCTAAATACAGCAACCATTGCTCCTTCCACTTTAATTCCTTTATAGTATTGTTGATATACATGGCATGTTAAACCTGCCTTTTCTACCTTTACTTCTTGCAACTCCATACATACTTCATTTGTTAATCCAAAGGCTACTTTTTCTGCCTCAAAGATTGTATTGGGATTTAGTTGACTATTTTCACTAAAGACAATGGAGTTGGGTTCACTCCCTGGCTCGGCAATTTGTTGCATTTGAGGGTTCCAAAAAGCATTGTTAGTTTGTGCTTGTACATTGAAACTTATTAGACAAAACAAATAGATGATAAGTGTGCCTATAAGTGTGTTATATTGACTATTCATAATTGTATTATTTTTATAAATTGATTGTTTTTAAAATTTAGCCTTCATAAGAATGACTTATGAGAAGGCTTTTTTTCCCGCTGAAGGGTGATTTTTTTTTTAGAGAGAGACGCGTGAGGGATAGTAGTGGTAGCTTGGTGAAATAGCCAACTTGTGAGGCTTCGCCTAGCAGGGCTGACAGCGGAAGACACTGCTAGGCGATGTAGCCGAACTGGTGGCTATGAGGCAACTACAAACGGATAGCCCGACCAAGTCGCAGTACGACCATTGCTTGGTCGTTTCATGCGAGGACGCATGTGTTGGCTTGGTGTTCATGCGAGGACGCATGAACGGGCATGACAGTGGTAGTATTGTGGCTTGGGCACGCCCAACATATGATGACAGGGTGGTTGAGTGATTGAGTGGTTGAGTGGTTGGGTGGTTGAGTGGTTGAGTGGTAGATGATTGGGAAATATGTGGTGGGAATGGTATATTTGATGTGATTAATT
>JAHDHP010000177.1 GCA_020631245.1 Bacteroidota bacterium
TCAACCGTTCAACCGTTCAATCGTTCAACCGCTTCACCTCCTCCATCAACTTTATATGTACCCCAAAAGTCTTTCTAAAATCAGGTAGATGTCTAACTGAATTTTCTAGTACGACAAGATTTAAGTTGCTTTGCGGATAATAGTAAGAAGCTGATACGAATCCAGGGGCATAACCTAATGCGCCAATTTGAATATTACTTTCTCCTTTCTTAAAAAGTACACCATAACCATATTCTACAGTATCAAAAATAGGATGTTCTCTGGTCGCATATCTGGTCTTCATTACTTCCATTGATTGGGGCGATAGTAGTTGATTGGAGTGGAGTAAATAATTCCATTTTATTAAATCAGTGGCATTTGATATAAAGGAACCTGCTGCTGCAAAATTTTCAAGGCTATTCGTTTCATATTGCAGTTTCCCGTTTTCCTGTGCTACATAGCCTTTTACTAGATGACTAGATGGTTCACGTTGAGGATGATAGGAATTGTTTAATGAATAGGTTTTAAATAAGTCCATTGATAATTCTTCAAATGTTTTATTAGTAACCGATTCGAGAATCTGTGCCAATAAGCCATAACCTATTTGAGAATATTGGAATTGAGTTCCTACTTTAAATGCTAATGGTTCCTCTAATCCTTGAATGCCATGCGTATGAGCGAGTAGGTGATGTATCGTCACCTCTTTGCTCCAAGTTTGCTTTATCTCCTTTAGGTAAGTTTCAATATTGTCTTCTAAATCAAGTGTTCCTTTTTCGATTTCTTGTAGTACCAATACGGCTGTTATTTGTTTACTAATAGAGCCAATGACAAATTCATCTTGTAAATCAAGACGTTTTCTTTTTTCCATATCTGAAAAACCAATCGCTTTTGAATAAATGATAGTGGTATCTTGTGCTAATACAACGACTCCATTAAAATCACTATGCAAAATGATACTGTCCATTCGAGTACTAAGTGTAGGCTCTTTTTTTTCTTTTTTCAGCTCTTTTAACTGGCAAGAACTAATGATAAACAGCAATAAAAATCCAATTACTAATCTCATTTATTTTTCTTTTTTAAATGTCCCATTCACCATTCAACTGTAAATCGTTTCACCGTTCAACCGTCTATCCGTTCCACTCCTTTATCAAACTTCCAAACTCCTCCTGTATCGTTTTGCCCCTATCTTTCGCATACCACAACTGTACCCGCTTCACCATTTCCATATAAGGCTCTATTGGATTTGCCTTATAATCCATCACCATTTTTTGGGCAGGAGCAGGACGAGGTCCCCATTGTCCAATCAACGATAAATCACTCGCACGTAAACATGCCAATTTCGGGATTGATCGTCCACCATTCGTAAGCATCTGATCCATAATTACTGCATTTTCATCTCGTAGTAAAATATGGAGGGTGATATTGGGACTAGTCTCCGCCATCTTGGCAATAACAGGTAGGTTGGCTGGGACATCCCCACACCAAGCCTCTGCCATTACCAACCAAATCCATTCCTCTTGTATGGTATGAATTGCTGCGAGCATTTCTTCATTTAGTTTTACTGTTTTCTCCACGCGATTCATTCGTTGGATATTGAGACGGCTATATTCGACTAATGCAGGTGATTGATTTGGACCTGTTGTTTTGTCTGCTGCTACAAGATCTTCGCATAGTTTTCGATACGATTCGTAGTTATAGCTGTCAGATAGTATTGATTCTGATATGAAATTTTTGTTCATGAGTGTTTTTTTTGAAAAAAGTCAATAAAATGACAAGTAAGGAAATAGCACTTTTCTAATCAATGTGTTATAGGTATAAAGAAATACTGTTGTCTGGCTATTTTAAATTAAAATACAGGCTCAATATCCTTTGTAAAATTATATTGGTACTTTTTTTGCAAATTGGAAGGTCGAAGTATATAAATGCTTCCTATGTAAAATGCAATCAACTCGTACACACAAATTAAGTTTTATTCTGTCTCGAACTTTTAATGAAGAAGATGAAATATACAAAATTGACCTTATTGTTCTTATTGATGGGAGTTTTTCTTTCCTTCAAATCGAATAATAGTAGTGCCTTGCATTTTAGCAAATACGGTAAGATAGCATATCAACAGGTACAGCCACATCATTTTAATCATGCATTATTAGAGACAATGGTGGCAGATGGAATAAATCAGTTACGTGCTCGTTACGGGCTTACGCCTCTTGCTCAAGATCGTGTATTACGAAAGGCTGCAAAAGAGCAAAATGACTATGTGAAACGAAGAGGGAAATTGACGCATAATCAACCTTCTCATCATAAACATTCTTCTGCTGAACGGATTGATTATTTCGGTGGGACGAAGTTTACAAATTCTGCCGAGAACTTGCAATACAAAGGCTTTGTAGTACGCAATTATATCAATAATAATAGAGTAACGAAAAAAATATTATATCCCACTTATGCACAAGCTGCACAGCAATTGGTACAGGCATGGGTTGATTCAAATGGCCATCGCGACAATTTACTAAATGACCGTTATCAATACGTTGGAACGGCTGTGAGTTTTGATGCACAACATCGTGGTCTTTATGCAACACAAGTATATGGAGGGCTAAGTAGTTGTCCTTCTAAACGAAGTATCAGTTCTCCAATTCCGTTTTAAGGATATATCAATCAATTAAATTTCAACGAATAATCTATGAGGGATTAAGAATTAATAAAACAACCATAGTGACTTTGTTATCATGGAAAAGTTATTTAATTATCATTCCTATAAGCAAGAAGGTGAAAGTAAGCCGAAAAAATTACTATACTTATCTCTTTAATTGGCTTGTTTTTTCCTTCTGCTTTTTTTTCTTTACTTAGCTCACCAACACATTTTTCTTTCCATTTTCAACGCCATTCACTAATTCGCACATTCACACAATCGCTCATTCACTAATTCGCACATTCACACAATCGCTCATTCACTAATTCGCTCATTCACTCATTGATAGTACGTTTGGTGGAGCAGATCTTAGTGATTATCTTTGCAAAGCATTTTATCTTGCATTTATATCTACTATACTAAAACAACATTATTTTGAAAGGCTATATTTCGATGCTGTGTTTGTGTTTGGGAATGGTTGTGGGAATTGTTGTAGGAAAACAGTGGTATTCAGAAACACAAGCCTTGTTAGCAAGTCAACGCAATGAAGGTGCAAAGGTGGGTGATTGGGAAGATCTGTGGCTAGAAGAGGAGTTTAGCATGGAAGAAGAAGAATTTGAAGACGAAGATGCCGAAGAAATTGATGGATGGCCTCCTTCCTTACTTCCCATAGAAATAGATTTAGATGAAGCATATGGCATTCCGATAAAAGAAGCACTGATTTATAAAGATTTTATAGAAACCAACCAATCACTTAGTGATATTCTCTCCATTTTTGAAGTTCCTTATGCTAGTATCAACACTTTAGCCAAAAAAGCAGAAAAGGTATTTAAAGTTACTCGTCTTAGGGCTGAAAAACCTTATTTAGCTGTTTGTGATAGTAGCAAATCCATTCAATATTTAATTTACGAAGATACGCCTACCGATTTTGTGGTTTTTAATCTCCATGATACCATTGATATTTATACTTGTAAAAAGAGTGTAGATACCGAAATTCGCGAAGCGAGTGGAGTCATTGAAAGTTCGCTGTCCAAAACACTAGCAGATCAGGGACTTAGCCAAGTATTAGCCAATTCGATGTCGGAAGTTTTCGCTTGGTCGGTCAACTTTTTTAAAATACACAAAGGAGATGCTTTTAAGATTATCTATGAAGCACATTTAGTCGAAGATCAGGTAGTTGGAGTAGGGGAGATCAAGGCTGCTTATTTTAAACATCGAGGAGATGAAATTTATGCTATTCAATTTGAGCAGAATGGAGAGAAACACTACTATGATGAAAATGGACGTGGCAACCGAAAGGCTTTCCTAAAAGCTCCTTTAAAGTATACGCGTATTTCTTCTCGCTTTTCAAAACGACGTTACCATCCTGTTCTCAAACGCTACAAAGGGCATTTTGGAACCGATTATGCAGCTCCTGCTGGTACACCTATTCATAGCGTAGCTGATGGGGTGATTACTAAGAAAGGTTATGGTCGTGGAAATGGTAACTATATTAAAATTAAGCATGACGATACATACTCGACGCAGTATTTGCATATGTCGAAGTTTGGAAAAGGAATGCGAAAAGGACGGAAAGTAAAACAAGGAGAAGTAATTGGTTACGTGGGAAGTACAGGGTTGGCAACAGGGCCACATTTGTGTTTCCGCTTTTGGAAAAATGGTAAGCAAGTAGATGCTTTGAAGCAAAAACTGCCTACTTCCGAACCTATCAAAAAGAAATACCTAGAAGCTTATACCGCCTTGAAAGATTCTGTAAAGATTCGTTTGGATGCTTTATAAAATTTTATTTAAAACGCTTTTGTAAAATATTATGTTTTTGGGTAGAAAACCGTATCTTTGCCCTCCGAAATACCCGCTACCTGTTTATCAGGTATAGACGGGCTTTATTAATCTTATTTAATACACAACATGCCTGTAAAAATTAGACTACAGCGTAAAGGTCGTAAGAAAAGACCATTCTATCATATCGTGGCTGCTGACGTAAGAGCACCAAGAGATGGTAAATTTATTGAGCGATTAGGGTTCTTTAACCCAGTAGAAAACCCAGGAATAGTACGCATTGATGTGGATCGTGTACTTTACTGGATCAAGTGCGGAGCACAACCTACCCCAACGGTTAAATCATTGTTATCGAAAACAGGAGTATTATACCGTAAGCATTTACTTCGTGGTGTAGATAAAGGTGCTTTAAGCCAAGAACAAGCAGATCGTATGTATGAAGAGTGGTTGAATGGAAAAGCTAAGAAAACAAACTTGATAGTTGCATTAGAAGCTTGGAAAGAAGATGGTGATGGTGCCCCTTCTGGAGCAAAAATCAGAAAACCTGCTATGGGACCTGGTGATGAAGCTGTAAAAGAAGAAGCTCCTGCTCCAGTAGAAGAAGCGAAAGAGGAAGCTCCTGTGCCAGTGGAAGAAGCAAAAGAAGAAGCTCCTGCTTATGATGGTAAATATGCTAAATTTGGAGCTGAAGATTTGAAAGTAGTAGAAGGAATTGGTCCTAAAATCGAAGAAGCTCTTAAAGCTGGTGGTGTTGGTAATTGGGAGGCTTTGGCTAGTGCAGATGTAGAGAAGTTGAAAGAGATTTTAACCAATGCAGAAGGTAATTTTGCCGCTCATGACCCAGGTACTTGGCCAAAACAAGCACAAATGGCACATGAAGGTAAATTTGAAGAGTTAGAAAAGTGGCAAGATGAGTTAGATGGTGGAAAAGAATAAGTAATTATTGATTGATTCACCTATGACAAACAATCAATTTCAAGAGATTGGCTTTCTAAGTCGGTCTAAAGGCCTCAAAGGAGTGGTAAAAGCCTCCTTTGAGGTTTTCTTTTTGGATGCCCTAGAACAGGGCTTCACTTTCAAACATGTATTCCTTTTCAAGAAAGGAACTTACCTTCCTTATTTTATTGAACGGATTAATTGGAAAGCACGACCTACCGAAGTTAAGTTCGAAGAAATAAAAGATCGCAATGAAGCCGCTACAGTCGAAAATCAAAAAATGTTTGTGCGATTAAAAGATATTGAGCCATTTCTTTCAAATGAAGAAGAGGAAGAAGAAGGATGGAATGGGCTTATTGATTACCAAATGCTAGATGCAGCCAATGACGTGGTTTTAGGGAAGATCAAAGATATTATGGAGTTGCCACAACATGAATTAGCAGAAGTGGAAATGCAAGGCGGAAAAGAATTGTTATTTCCCCTACATGAGGAGTTTATTGTCGAAATTGATGAAGAAAAGAAAACCATCAAAGTGGATGTGCCTGATGGTTTATTGGATTTATAATTAGGCAAATTAAAAAAAATAAATCCCTAACTAGACGAAGGGTATTTTTAAGCTAATCAAGGCGTGAAACGAAGGCGACGCAGCGCATCGGCGAGGCTTCACAACGCCGAGTAGCTTAAAAAGAGGCGAGTAAAGTTGCGGATTTATTTATTTTAGTTTGCCTTACTGATAGGCAACACTTTAGATTTATTTTCGTTTGTATGTTTGTGTTTTTATTAATCCCCGTAGTTTCCAAACAACAGATCTTGTCCTAATGAGTCAAATAGCATTTCTATCCTACTGGCAGAAATACCTTTTGGTGCTCTGCTTCCTGTGCTGTTGCCCCTTTATATCTCTCGCACAAAGTATTAGCGGTTACGTTTACAATGAAGATGACGAACCAATTCCCTATGCTAATATATACATTACCGAACTCGGTTCGGGTGCTGCAACCGATGCGGAAGGGCATTATTTTATCACCCTAGATGTAATTGGTGAGTATCAATTGGTCGTATCATCTATAGGCTATGAAAGTAAGAAAATTGATGTGATTATTGAAGACGAAAAGGAAACCTTTCAGCAGGATGTTCGACTTCAAACGGCAGCTTTTGAATTAGAGGAAATGGTGATAAAAGCTTCTCGTAGAGATTCGGCTTATGCGATAATCAAGAAGGTTGTTGAAAACAAACAAAAGTATATTAAGCAAATTCCTTCTTATAAGACCCAAGTGTATGTAAAGGCGACCGAAGAAATAGAGGAAAAAAAGAAGAAAAAAACACCCGCTCAATTAGCAAAAGAAGAAGAAAAAAAGAAGAAGGAGGAAGCGCGTAAAGCGAAGGAGCGAGAGAAAGAGGCTAAGAAAAAGGAAGAGGAACCTGGGATTTTTGATGACCCTGACAAGGTAGCGGCCGACAAAAAAAAGAAAGAGGCCCCAAAGGTAAATATGGTCGAGATGCAAGTAGACCTGAGTTATCAATATCCTAATAAGTACAAAGAAGAACGGACAGCTTATAAAGCGTATGGTCGAAAAGCAGGTTTATTTATTCCTACTTTTGATGAAACGGATTTCAATTTCTATAAGAATATGGTAAGCTTGACGGGAGTGGGGGAGATGCCCGTTATTTCTCCGATTAGTCGTACTGCCATTCTATCTTATAAGTTCAAATTGATTGAAAGTGTAAAAGAAGAAAATGGACAAATTGTTCACAAAATAAAAGTAACACCTCGCAAGTCGGGTAATTCTACTTGCAATGGGTTTATCTATATCAATGAAGGACTTTGGAATATCAACCGTCTTGATCTACATTTCAACAAGGGCACCCTCAAATTTTTCGATAGCTTCCGATTACAACAAAATTATGAGGTCATTCAAGACAGCCTTTGGATTCCTTATCGAATTGCTTGTACCTATGCGACTAAACAAGGCCGCTCCAAGACCTTTCACGGAAGCACTACATTCCATTACTCCGATTTTCAGCCCTATTATGAATTCCCACCAAAGTTTTTCAATAATGAAGTTGTACTCACCACCAAAGAAGCCTACAAAAAAGATTCTACTTACTGGAACGAAACACGCCCAGAACCGCTTACCCAAAAACAACAAAAAATGGTAGCGTTTCGAGATAGTGTGAAAGCAGTGCGAGAAAGTAAAGTATATAAAGATTCTGTACAAGCAGCTTATAACAAAATCAAACCCATCGAAGTTTTCTGGGAAGGATTAGGGTTTAGAAATCACGAACGAAAGGAAAATATCTTTCTGGGTCCTTTACCAAGCATAATTGATTTTAGCTTAGTAGGAGGGTTTCGGCTTGGTGTTCCATATTCAGGCTATTCAAGACGTTGGGAAAATGGGCAATTTCTGTTTTTATCAGCAGGAGCAAGTATAGGTCTTAAAAATAAAGATGTAAATGGAGATATTCGTTCTCGGTTTCGTTATAATCCACATAAACTAGCCGATATAAGACTAAGTTTTGGGCGAGAGTTCGGTACCATCAATAATTTTGATGCCTTTCTCAATCAAATTCGCGTATCCAATTATATTCGCCGAAATTATGTATCTGTAGGACATGGTTTTGAACTGTTCAATGGCTTTCGACTTAATACAAGTGCCACTTTTAGTAATCGAAAATCAATAGAAGGTTTGGAAACCGACTCGTTCGTAGAACGTTTCTTTAGAGAAGATGCCGCTATTCACACATTCAACCCCTACAAAGCATTAATAACAGAGTGGAGTATTTCCTATACACCCTTTCAAAAGTTCATGACTGAACCCAATCGGAAAATCATTTTAGGCAGCAAATGGCCCACTTTTACCTTTACCCACCAAAAAGGATGGAATGGCCCACTCGAAAGTGAAATAGATTTTGATTATATCGAATTCTCTTTACGACAAGACCTTGTTTTGGGCATGTTAGGAGAGTCAAAATACAATGTGCGTACAGGTAAGTATATCAATAGCAAAGACCTTCGTTTTGTAGATCAAAAACGATTTCGTCAATCAGATCGCTACTGGTATGCCGATCCCCTCAACGCTTTCCAAGAACTCGATACCTCCATTGCAACCAGAAATCTTTTCATAGAAGCACACTGGATACATCATTTCAATGGCGCATTGGTCAATAATATTCCGCTCATCAAAAAAACAAGAGTGCGAATAGTAACAGGTGGAGGCTTTATGTGGGCACGTGAAGAAAACTTTAATCACCAAGAAATTTTCGGAGGCTTAGAACGCGTCTTCAAACTAGGAGCAAGACGACGCATGCGTTTAGGGGTATATGGCGTTTTTGCTCGTTCAAGCATTGCCAAACCCCAACCTGGTATCAAGTTCTCTATTGATGTGATTGATACATGGGATCGGAATTGGGACTATTAAAATCGTATAAGTTATTTGGGCGTGCCCCCATTTTTTCTTTTTTGCCTGTTCATGCGAGAACGCATGAACAGGCAAAAAAGAAAAAATGGGGTCGGGCTATCCACTTGTAGTTGCCTTACAGAAAAGCTGTTCCGCTATATCTGCCAGCAGTGTCTTCCTCCGTCAGCCCTGCCAGCAGAAGCGTCACAACCTTTCTGCTACGCCAAGCTACCGTTTCTATCCCTCACGCGAAACAATGAGTGAATGGCGTTACCCACATATCTTCATAGGTGGACTGTCCAAAAGTCTCCTCCTCGGAGGAGATTTAGAGGTGGGTTTTGTGCGATGTACTAAGTGCGATGACAGTCTCTGCAATAAAAATTAATTTTTATTGTAGAATATTTGCATCTTCCTACCAAATAAACTTTCTTATCACTCAATCACTCAATCACTCAATCACTCAATCACTCAATCACTCAATCACTC
>JAHDHP010000178.1:0-3716 GCA_020631245.1 Bacteroidota bacterium
TAAGAAAGTTCGTTCGTATTCGTATTTGCCGTATTTCATTTGGTAAAAATACGCAAATAAAAATACTCACTAATTGTCTCGCATTATACCTTTGCAAAAGCAACACATTCAATAATTACACATATGTAGTAAGTCATAAGTTTGCCTTGTTTCTAACGTTTTATTTTAGTGCTTTTGTCCTTTCAGGACATGGATGTTTTGGGCTTATCTTAATTGCTTGAGGCGATGCCACAAGTTAAAGCCAATGTCCCTTTGGGACAGGTAATTTACTTATTTAAATGCACGCGTAACGCCATTCAATCATTCGCTCATTCACTAACTCATTCATTGTCTTGCGTGAGGGATAGTAGTGGTAGCTTGGCGAAATAGCTGCTTTTGTGACGCTTCGACTAGCAGGGCTGACAGCGGAAGACACTGCTAGGCGATGTAGCGGAACAAGCAGGTATGAGGCAACTACAAACGGATAGCCCGACCCCATTTTTGTTATAAAGATGCCACCAGCGAGGACGCTGGTGGCATCTTTATAACAAAAATGGGGGCACGCCCAAGAAAATGAATGATTGAGGGAATGAGTTGTCGAGTTATAAGAAAAAGTGCATTACTCAAACATGTCAGATTTAAGATGGTTATTAGCTTTGAGGATGGTGCTTACTCGAAATCTGCCATGTTGTAGGGCTTCATTCCATTGTGAATCATCAAGTCGTCGGACGCTTACGAGACATGTAAGTCATAACTATTGCTCCTAGCATAGCTAATACTGCTACAAAGGGGAACAGTTTAGCGAATGAGTGGTTGGAGAAATTGAATACAAAGCCCGATATATTGGCGTATTGATAGGTAAGGATACTTTGCCCAAAAAAGTAGATGAGTACAAGGAATGAAAGGGTGTAGGTGAGCCATTCGAAGCTTTTTTTGTTTTTACGCATTAAGATAGAAATGGCGTTGACAAGCATCAATAACGCACATACAATTCCTGGGTAAAGGAGCATCTCCCCTACTCGACCATCGCCTCCAAAAAGATTGGCGCGCATCATCCATGCTCCTAGTCCTAATAGTGCAGTGACTAATGGAATTAACATTCCAGGGCTAAAAGGCAAGGCAGTACTTTGACTTTTGGGTTGCTTTTTATTCGTCTTATCTACTGGTGTTTCGACAATGGCTGGCTCATCTTCAACGACTGGACGATGACGCGGTACTTCTGGTTCGAAATGTACGGAGTCGGTTAACTCTGGATTATCTTTTTGTAATTGGTCTACTTTTTCACGAAGTACCGAAGTGTTTAATGGCTCTTTGAAAAGTGGCTTGTAGGCTTTTCCACTTCTACTTTCATCATGTTCTTCTAGTAACCATAGTAATTCATCGACTCTTTGTACGCGCTCATTAGCATTTTTAACGAGACAACGGCGAACAATCTCGCGGAATGGTTCAGGAATTTTATCGAAACCGTCCACATCTTTATCGAGGATATTCCTCATGACTTCGTTTCGCGATACTCCTTGTTCGGTTTTACCAAATGGAGCATTACCAGTAAATGCCTCATACATGATGGTTCCTAGTGACCAAAGATCGAGATTGGTATGTAACTTGCCTTGATTTCCATACTTGGAAAGGCTAAATTGCTCTGGAGCCATATAGGCAATGGTGCCAATTATGAGAGAAGAACTAGGTGCGCTGGTTTGGTCAAGTACTTTACTAATGCCAAAATCAGCAATCTTAGGAGCGGTTTTTCCGTTGTGATGGTGTAGGAGGATATTTTCGGGTTTGAGATCTCGATGTATTATTCCATTGGAATGGAGATATTGCAAGCCCAACATGATCCCTTCAAATAAGATCGACCACACTTCTGGTTGGTGTTGTTGCTGCATGAATTTATAAAGATCACCTCCATTGGCGTATTCTAGTACTCCTACTTGAATTTTATCACCAAAGGCATTTGTTTCTTCTAATTCGTATGCATCGTAGTAACGAATAAGGTTGGGATGGTTGAGCTGGATGGCTCTTTTTATTTCTTCAAAAAGGCTGTATTTGGCAGGAAGTTGACCCGAATACTTTTTGATCGCGACTTCAATTCCTAAATTTAAATCGCGTGCGCGATAGACACTTCCAAAACCTCCTCTACCGATGAGATCTTGTTTAGGATCAAATTCATAAGTCTTTTTGACAGTCATCATATTTACGGGTCCCTTTTGAAAGGACAAATTAAGGATTTTCGGGGAGGCTTTCATACTTTTGGCTTTAATATCTACTATTTTTATAGTCAAGAAACCTATAGATGCGCGTCTCAAAGGAGTCAGGCGTCAGCAATCAGGTGTCAGTTCTTTCTTTATTATATGTATGGATACCTCTAAGGGACTAAAAGTTTATCTAAAAAGTTGAATTAATTGTCAAAATAATATCAAATTATTTAAAATTCATCAAATTTTCAGCATTTACTTTGTTATTTGTTTAATGAGACGCCTCTTTTTTTAGATGTCACGCAATTTCTCCTAGAAGTTCCTCATTAACTTTAATTAACGCTGTCTTTATGAACTAATCTTTTAGGTAAACAGTTAAAAAATTATTGTAAAAAAATAAACGAACGTTGTTTGTTCGTGTAATATTAGTAATACTAAAGAATTCTATCTATTGATAACCTTTCATCTTAAATAAAGTGAAGAGTACTCAAAGTAAGCAAGCATCGGATTTCCTCTTATTTGAACATTTTATTGATTACCTCCAACAACAGGGATTTGTAATAGGTGTAGATACTCACGTGCGTATTAAAGCTTTATTAAATAAAATGGATGAGCCATTATCAGGAGATCGTTTTAAGTATTTACTTTGTCCACTTTTGGCCCATGATCTAGATCAACAGGCTATTTTTTATCAGTCTTATGATTATTTTTTTGGAGACAATGGCTTAAAAAATCAAGCACTTGCACCAACAAAAAAAGCAGCTTCTCCTTCGAGTTTGAAATTAGTTACTCCTAAACGTCCTTCTCGCCTTTTTTATTTATTCGTTACTTTTTTGTTGGTTATTGGAATGAGTCTCACTGGCTTGTACTATCTCAATTCGAGTCCTACTACTGATGATTCGGTCATGTTAGACGAAGGTTTTGATTGGGGAAATGATTTTTTGGATAGGGATTCTACAGATTTAGGCATCGAAAACTTTTTAAATATTTCGGAAGACTCTCCTGAAGATTATGCTCCAGTAGATGAGTCTCTTCATACAGGAGAGCAGGAAGTTACACTCACCGATTGGATTCAAAAATACTTACCCTATTTAAAATGGTTACTAATTGGATTACTTGTATTGGGCTGGTTGTTGTATGAATGGTTTCGTTACCAACGTCGTAAGTTATTTTTACACCAACAACATTTGCAGCAAGCTCCTTCTCAGCTTCGTCCAATCTTATTAGAAAAACACAATAAGGCTCCACATGATCCGAATGAGTTGCATCAATCTGCAACGATGATGCGTCGGCGTCAAAAGAGTGAGGCTGCTGTGTTAGATCTCCCCAAAACGATTAAAGCGACTATAGAAGCATCGGGTTATCCGAGTTTTAAATATAAAGCAGGGACTCGTACTTCTGAATACTTGGTCTTGATCGATCAAAATAGTGAAGATGACCATTTAGCGGCTCTTTTCCATCAATTGATGGATGAGTTGGCGCATCTCGATATATTCTTAGATACTTATTATTATAGTGATGATCCGCGTATTTGTTGGAAAA
>JAHDHP010000178.1:3816-9193 GCA_020631245.1 Bacteroidota bacterium
GAGGAGGTGTTTCAGTGGCTTTGTGCTTGTGCTGTTTATCCACAATTGAAATGGGACTTGACCTTATCATTAGGCCGCTTATTAGATAAAGATGGAACGCTTTTACAACCCAATAATCTTTTGCGTTTAGCTCGCTTGGAGTGGTTTAGAACAGGGCAATTGCCTGCTATTACTCGCTCTCATTTGGCGGGACAATTAAATAAAGAAAATGAAACCATTGTCAGTGAACATTTTACGCGTTATTTAGAAAAAACCGCTGTAAGCAAAGATGCTATTACAGAGCAACAAACCTTATCCAATATTGCGATTTTGCATCCGATGCGTCGGGCAGGACGATTTATGAAGAATTTGATCCTTCGTAGAGAACTTCCAGATCCATTACAAAAAGGGGAAGCATATGTAAGCATGCAATCGGTAGAAACGGTTAAGAGGTGGATGTTTGGCTTACAATTACCCAAATTTATACAATCCTTATTTTATCGTAAAGGAATGCCTTTGCTGGGTATGCGGACAGGTGTACGTGCTACTGGTGTTCTTTTGAGTATTGCTTTTATTATGTGGTTGATGCAGCCACCAGCAGAAAGTGAGGCAGAGGTAAAACAAGCAGTAGCCCAAGGGGTACAAGATTTTATGGATACCAAGTATGATCAAAGTTTTGAGACCCTCTATAATTACCACGAATCGGACTATTTTGATCCTTATGCGAAGTACCTATTGGGTGAAATCTTATTTCATGGATTGGGTTATCAGGATAAGGATTTAGAATTAGCAGGACAGTTTTTTGGAGAAGCTGCTGAATCGGGTGTGGCAGAAGCAATGATTTACAAGGGCTTTTACCATGCCAATGGTATTGGGAATAATAAAAATCCAGAAGTTGCGGATGCTTGGTTTGACAAAGGACGCAAAAAGCTTTTGGAGCCTGAAAATATACAACGTACTACTGGTTTGTATATGCTTGGCTTGAGTTCTAAAGCGGGCTATGGTACACCTACTGACTATGCAGAAGCTTTGGAGTGGTTTAAGAAAGCGGGCTATGCCAATTATGGTCCTGCTCAAAATGAGGCAGGGTTGATGTATCAATATGGACGAGGTACGGATAAATCGGAATCTGATGCTTTCAAATGGTTTGGTCAATCTGCCCAAAATGGCTTTGCTCCTGGTCAGAATAACCTCGCATGGTGCTACCATCAAGGACTTGGGGTAGAAAAAGATTATAAGAAAGCCATCGAATGGTATGTGAAAGCTCTCCGTCAGGGATATACCGAGTCGAAGCGAGAATTAGATTACCTGTTTGATCGAGTATTAGCTTTAGATGGCTATGGCCCTGAAACAGTCAAGTGGTACAAAGAAGTAGCAGAGCATGGTTATGCACCTGCTCAAAATTCGATTGGTTATATTTATGACAATGGAATTGGAGTACCAGAAGATGATCGGGAAGCTTTTGGATGGTATCGAAAAGCGGCTGAACAGGGCTATATAATGGCGCAAAATAACTTAGGTTATATGTATCGCAATGGTTTAGGAACTGAAAAAAATGTAGAGCAGGCTTATCGTTGGTATCATGCAGCAGCCGAGCAGGGTTATCCACCTGCACAAAATAACTTAGGTTTCTTATTAGATCAAGGAATTGGAGTGAAAGAAAATGACAAGGAAGCCTTCCGTTGGTATCAAAGTGCTGCTAATCAGGGACATGCTGATGCGTGTTATAATGTAGCAATGATGTATCGTTATGGGATGGGTACTCCACTTGATAAGGTACAGGCTTTTATGTGGTATTCTCGTTCGGCAGATCAAGGAAATGCGATGGCACAGTATGAATTGGGTTTTATGTATGAAAAAGGAGTGGGAGTTGATATGAATTATACACGAGCGCGTGAGTGGTATGTTTATTCGTCTATTCAAGGAAACCCAAAAGCAAAAGATGCATTAGAGCGTTTGAATTCGACCTTTTTTGATGATGATTTAGAACTTGACGAAGACAAGCTAAATAGATTCTTTAAGAGTTCGGATTTAGGGGAGTAATTGTGCGAAGTGCGAGGTGCGAGGATTTTTACAAAAAAAAAAATAATTTTCAAGTACAATAATATAAATAATTAGTATGTCATTTCAATTATATGATCCCAATGGAAGTACTTTACTTGACCGTGAACTACAACTACCTCCTTATCAAAAGATAAAAGGCATAGATGATCCTGATAACTATATTGCTTCACAACCTTTGAGTGATGCCGTAAATGTAGCATTAGCATTAGGACAACCCTTATTACTCACAGGAGAACCTGGTACAGGCAAGACTCAATTGGCAAATAGTATTGCGCATCAATTGGGATTGCGATTATATAAATTTCATACTAAATCTGCTTCTACGGCTCGTGATTTATTTTATCGTTACGATTCCCTTCGTCATTTTCACGATGCCCAATTGAAAGATAAGTCATCAGTAGAAGCAAAGGATTATATTGAATTGGAGGCTTTGGGAAAGGCAATTGTTAATTCACCTGTAGAACGAGCGGTGGTATTAATTGATGAGATAGATAAGGCTCCTCGTGACTTTCCAAATGACGTATTGAATGAGATGGAACAGATGGAGTTTACAATTACAGAAACAGGTAAAACATTTCAAGCCGATGATTCGAATCGTCCCATTGTAATCATAACAAGTAATTCAGAAAAGAACTTACCTGATGCCTTTTTACGACGTTGTGTCTTTTATCATATCCCCTTCCCTACTAAGTCTTTACTCAAGCAAATTGTTAATAGTCGCTTAGATTTGCCTGCTTCTTTTAAGGAGCGCATGGTGGATGCTGCCATTGATCATTTTCAAGAAATTAGAAGTAATAAAGGTCTACGCAAAAAACCTGCTACGGCAGAGTTACTAGCTTGGATTCATGTATTATCAGAACTCGATGTAGATATGAATAATTTGGAGTTAGAACGCGAACGATTAGCCATGAGTTACTCTATCTTAGCAAAATCACAAGATGATCTTCGTAAATTACGGACAGAAGACTTCTAAATTGTGAAATAATTGTATCTTTCCTTCCTAATGACGCATTATTCTAAAAAACATATTTTCACCCTATTTATATTAATAGGCCTTAGTATTTCTTTTGTCACTGTTACGCAGGCAGATAAACGACAACCTGCTCACACAGAGGGAGAGGGAAGAAATGTTGTTGAGGAGGAAATAATTGAAGAGGCGGAAGTAGAAGAAATAGTTGTTGAAGAGGAAATCGAAGAGGAAGAGATTGTCGAGGAAAGTGAAATAGAAGAAGTTATTGTGGAGGAAGAGATTGTCGAGGAAAGTGAAATAGAAGAAGTAGATAAGATAACTGTACCAACCTTTATCCCTCCTCCAAAAGAAACACAGCCCACCAAAATGCCTGCCGATGCTTCAAGTGGTTTAGGAAGTCCTCGTGGTTTTGATGAACAGTCTTTAGAGGAATTGCGTAATGATCCTGCTTTTGATTATTCGGAAGAAAAAGAAAAGGAGAAGAAGAAAAAAGAAGAAGAGCAGGAAAACGACTTTAATTTCCCAGACCTTGGATTATCCAAAGAAGCGATCAATCTAATTGGGCAAATTCTACTATATAGCTTATTGGCTATTGTGGTGGTTTTTGTGATTATTCGCCTTTTCAATTCCAATTTCCGCCAATTATTCTTTCGACGTAAGGTACAACCTGTAACCGTCAATATTTTTGAAGATTTACCAGAAGATGTAAATATTCACGAACTAAACTTCACTTCCTTATTGGACGAAGCAGTTGCAAACAAACAATATCGAAAGGCTGTTCGTATTCACTATCTACAAGCTTTAAAGCGACTTACTGATCGTGAGTTAATTGATTGGCAAGTCAATAAAACCAATGCGGATTACTTATTAGAACTTCGAGAACAACAACCATCTCTTATTTCTCCTTTTTCCAATATTACCCGCCTTTTTGATTATATCTGGTATGGTAATTTTGAAATTGATGCAGATAGTTACCAACAAGTAGATCGCGAGTTTGATACCTTTAATGGAAAAGTGAAAGCCATAAACATACCTGAAACAATAGATTAGTATGGGCAAAAACAACAATCTTATTTTCTTTCTCATCGTCGGCATCATCATTTTGATTGCCTTCTTATCGTACAATCAACGCAAAAAGTTGGATTGGCGGGAGACTTATACCCAAGAAGATAAGATTCCTTTCGGTACTCATTTACTTTTTCAACGGCTTCCCGATTTATTTGATCAAGAAATACAAATTAACCGTCGCTCCTTTGCTGATCTACTACCTGAAATTAAAGATTCGATAGAGCAATCCAGTCTTATTGTTATCAATAACAACTTTCACCCCGACTCAGTAGAACTCAATGCTTTTCTTGATTATATAGAGGCTGGCAATGATGTATTTATGTCTGTCAGCAATATATCAAATGATTTTGCAAAAGCCTTTAAAATAGATATTGACCAAACCTATGATGCCCACTTTAAAACCGACTCTACCAAAGGGCAGTTTCAAGTAAATTTTTACGACCCCTTAATTCATCAATCAGAAGATTATATCTATCAATTATTGGGGCGAAAGTATTATCGTTATTTCTTGGATGATAGCATTCGCATAGTAGAAAGCGATGAAGAGGAAGAAGACTATTATTATTATGGAGAATTGGATTCGATCACCCAAGATAGTATTGATAACCTTTCAGAAGATGATGCAAATGCTTTTTGGCGGACTTATGATAGTGATGATTCCTATATCTTTCATGGCTTAGAAGCTCAACATGTAAAATTGTGGGAACGAGATGATGTCACTCTTTTAGGATATGACCATGAAAGCAAGGTCAACTTTATCAGCATAAGTCATGGAGAAGGACATTTATACTTTCACACCAATCCTACTTGCTTTACCAATTACCAACTACTCAATGAACCCAATCACGAATATATTGCATCAGCTCTTTCCTTTTTGCCCAAAGATCAAGTCGTATTTTGGGATGAAAATTACAAATACTGGCATCGCCCAAGTTATAGTGGTGGTGGTCGTTTTGGTCGTAATGACGGGCCTGTAAAAAGCCCTTTTAGCTATGTGATGAGTCAGCCCGCCTTAAAGTGGGCCTTAATGATCTTCTTAGTAGGTTTACTCTTGTTTATGATTTTCGAAGCGAAGCGTAGACAGCGTATTATTCCTGTTATCAATCCACCTCAAAATGCGAGCTTAGATTTTGCAGAAACAATGGGACGTCTCTACTACAATAATTACGATCACAAAGATATTATCAACAAAAAAATCCGCTACTTTTTAGATTATGTGCGCACGAAGTTTTACATGAAAACCATCTATTATACGCCTGCCTTTTACCAAGACTTATCTCGTAAATCGGGCGTTCC
>JAHDHP010000179.1 GCA_020631245.1 Bacteroidota bacterium
ATAGCCCGACCTGAAACAAGGACTGAGGGATTGCGGGCTTGTGGGATTGTGTTAGCGTTACGCGTTGACTTTATTAAGCCCGCTAATTCCCGAAATCTTGTTGAAAGGGCACGCCCAAGAGATGATGATTGGGTGACTGGATGATTGGGTGATTGGGTGATTTTATCTCCTATCTTACTGCTAGTGTACCTTTAGGGCTTAATGAGTTGGGCTTTTTGAATACTTGTATGGTTGTACTTTTGAATGACTTTACTAGTGATCCTCCGAATGCAGATACATTGAGGATGATCATTAGTGAAGCGAAGAGGGACAAGCCTAAAAAGATGGCGATTCCAAGATGCAAGCAAACAATGGATACTAGCATGAAGTTGCGGGTTTTTGAATAGTAGATGAAGAAGGGATAACCGATTTCGACGATTAGTGTACTCCAACATAGGATTTGTGCGATGAAGATATATTCACTCATCCAAGTCATGTCCATTTGCATAAATTGTGGTTGCATTAATGCAGTCCAGATGGCTTCCCCATTCCACCAAGTGGGTCCGAGTGCTTTGCCAATGCCGCCTGTAAAATAGACGATGCATAGGTGCAATTGTAGGATGCGAATGCTGGTAGTTGCAAAAGGGGTGGCTTGGCTAGTACCTCCACGAATCCAACTGTCAATAGAGAAGGATTTTCCTGTGGGGAAAAGGAAGCAGTAGAATAAGGCAATATGTGTGAAGGCTTCTACTCCGTAGGTGGTAAGGCTGCTACTTTTGATGAATGTGAGGTGTATGAGCCATGCTCCGAGTGCCATCCAACGGGTGTTCCAGCCGATGAGTAGGCCAAATAGGCTAAAAATATAGGCTCCGAATAAGAGGTATAGCGTACCGTCGGGGGTGATGCCGAATGGAAATAATTTGTCGGCAAACCAACTGAGTCGAGGCATGTATTCTTGAGCGAAGGCGTCGGTTAGTATCCATTGAATGTAGCCGTAGTTGCCGTATAATTCAATGAGGTGATTTCCTAGTAATAAGGCTTGTATTAATGCGAAGGCTGCGACTGCGATGCGGAAGAAGCCTAGTGGTTGTGGGGATGAAGGGGCGGTGAAAAATTGTGTGATAGAATTGGTTAATGGTTTCATGGTTTTGGAATTGTGCGACGTGCGATGTGCGACGTGCGAAGTTTTGAGATAACGTTTTTTTTAAGACGTTGCGTGCAACGTCTCTACGGGATTTTTTAAAAGACGTTGCACGCAACGTCTCTACGGGATTTTCTTTTGAAAAGTACTGGCATATATTCTCACCCAATTCGGGCGATCTCCTTTTTGATATTCTTTCATGGTGGGTGTATCCATGACTTCGACCTGTACTTCTACTTGTTTGGCGGTGGGGTATTTATTGAACATAGCTGCGGCGAGTGAAGTAGCTCCAAAATCTTGGAATTCGGTAACTTTGGCAAATACACTTTGTATGGTATATAGTCGGTGACTGATTTCGCTATTGGCTTCGGGTAGTGCGAACTCTTCGGTAAAACACCCCTTTTCAAGGTCTTCGATTTCGAAAAGGATGCGGACATCGGGGGCAACTCCAGGGGCAAAGAAACCGTAGTGCTTATCTGAACCTGTATAGTTGGCGTATAAGGTTACTATTTCACTAGGGACAATAACCTGATAAAAACGTTCGTCAGAAGTAACTAGATAAGGAACAGCATAGTAGGAAGAAAGTCCGATGTGAAAAATGGCGAAGAGCATATATAGTAAGGGGGCGAATTGGGTTTTGATAGCTTGCATGGTTTTGGAATTGTGCGACGTGCGATGTGCGACGTGCTAGGTTTTAAAAAAGGGATCGTTTTCACGATCCCTATAAGGTTAGTATTTTGTGTTAATGGGGTTTAACCGTGCGTATTTATCGCATGATAGCTTTTATATTATACATTTGTACATTTCGAGCGGCTCCAGAACTCACTGAATCTTTGATGCTGAGAGGTTGTAAATAATAGCCTCCTCGTTCAGTCTTTTCCAGTACGGTTCTTATCTTCGCTAGTGCTGCTTCATTATTCCAAATAGTTGTAACAACTGTTGTAAGTTTTGAAGCTACTTTGTTACCAGACAATTTAGAGCTTGATCTATTTAACTGCTGTAAATCAGTAAGTGCTAAATGTCCTCCTCTTGTGACTGTTTTACGCTTTCCATTATTGACTTCTACTACTTCCATAGCATAAGAGCCAGGTTCTGCATCATTAAGAATATTTACAATTTCGTTTAATGCTGCTTCATTGTTCCAAATAGTCGTAACAACTGTTGTGAGTTTTGAAGCTACTTGTCCTCCTTTTAATGATGGCTTTATGGTATTTTTATCTATCATTTGAATGTCTCCCATTTCAACGATAGCTGGATTAATGTTCATCTTTGAAGTACTAGATGAGTAGGTTTTAATTTTTGCACGATATTGAGCATTACTCTGTCCGATAAAAGCGAAAAAACAAATCGCTAAAGTCATTAATTTTACGAATGAAGTTCTCATAATTTTGAATTTTAAAAGGTTAATGGTTATTGAAATAATGTTTTGAATTTTATGCTTGTTTGTTTGCAACGTTTGTTTTGATTGTTGTTATTTCGTTGCTTACACTTACATATCTGGAGATAAAAGGAGAGCGTTACCAAATGAGGGTATTTTTTTCAAAAAAAATCAGCAAAAAGACATAACCTGTTGATTATCAGCATCTAAATTTTATATTTTTTTTAAAAAAAAGAATATAAAACCGATAATAGTTGTTTTATTTCTGAACCATAAAAGAATTATAAGAGCATACAAGAGGATTCATAAAAGGAGAAAAGCTAGTTCTATTGAGAGTTTTTTAAGATATTATAAGAGGCAGTCTTCGACTGCTGTTTATTCATAAAAAAAGGTAAACATTGCTGTTTACCCTTTTTTATACACTATATAAATCCTTGCACCTCGCACTATATTACTCCAACCAAGCCTTAAACTTAGCCGCCTTCTCTTTACTAATAATAATTTCAAATGGCGGATTTGGTTTTAAATTCACTTTCAATTTGGTATCTGAGTAGCGGACACTGTGATCTATCGCAGGATATTGTGCAATCACTTTGCGATTGAGGCGAAAAAAGTCTTTGGGATTGAGGAGTGATTCGAGTTTGTCGAGTGAATAGTTGACGGTGAACTTTTTTTTATCGAGCGTAACAAGCACCGTAATTTCATCTACATAGAAGTAGGCAATTTTTTCGACAGGAATACTAATGAGTTGTGAGGCTTTCTTAACCAAAAAACGATCTTTATATTCCGTTTTTTGTTGGGCTTGCTGAATGAGTTGTGTAATCGCCGATAGGTCTTGTAATGGGTTATTAGAGGTAGATTGATGAATTTGACGAAACTTATCCAATGCTTTTTCGAGGCGCGCTTTGGAAATAGGTTTTAATAAATAATCAATGCTATGAAGCTCGAAGGCTTTGAGGGCATATTGATCGTAGGCGGTGGTAAAGATAATCGGGCAATTGACTTCTACTTCTTTAAAAATATCAAAGCTATTTCCATCACTCAATTGAATATCTTGAAAAATAAGATCGGGCAATTTATTTTCTTGTAACCATGTCACACTTGTATCCACACTTTTGAGCCAAGCCAAAATTTGAATATTGGGATCAATGCGTTTTAGGAAACGGCTTAGGTTGTCGTAGGCTCCTTGTTCATCTTCGATGATAAGTACTTTAAGCATAGTTTTCGATCGTTAATAATGGTATTGTAACTATAAACTCTTCGGTGGTTTCCTCGACTTTTATTGCCTGGTTTGATAAGATCTCAAAGCGTTGACGTAAGTTTTCCAATCCAATTTTATTAGACGCATAACTCGATGTTTTGAGATGTCTATTATTTCGCACCTTTACCCAGTCCTCTTTTGCTTCAATAACACATAATACCTGATGATCGTCATCAATTCGATTGTGCTTGACCACATTTTCAAGGAGAATTTGGAGGGTAAAAGGAGGCAGAAACTTCGTATTTAAATCTTTCGAATCGACCCTTATGTCGCATTGGTAATGCGAACCAAATCGCTGTTCAATCAAGTAGTTAAATTTCTGTGCCACTTCTAATTCTTCTTCCAAACTCACCACCTCACTATCTGCCTTGTTGAGTAAATAGCGGTACAATTGCGACAATTCAATCAAAAAATCTTGGGCTTGATGATTCTCTTCGTGAATGAGTGATTGGAGCGTATTAAGGTTGTTGAACAGAAAATGTGGATTTACTTGGGTTTGTAAGGCATGTAACTGTGCCTTTGAGTTTTCCTTCTCCAAATTGGCAGCCTTTACTTGTGCTTTGCTCCAGCGTTCTTGATAATGTAAAAAGTATAAAAAGGATACACAAATAAAAGAGAGTAATAAGCCTTCCGAGATATTGACAATAAAGTGCAAGAATCTAATTGAATCATTTTGTGGCGTCATAATGATCATATACTGTTTGTGGGCAGCATAAATAAAGAAATGGACAAAGGGTAATACTAAGACCAGTAAAACATATAAACCTAATCCTGGTTTTTTTCCACTTTTCGACACCTTTTTGATTACCCAATAAGCAATTCCCCACAAGATCAACATCTTAATCGCATCCATCATCATCACCTCCCACGAAAATATTTCTACTCCTGAAAACTGACTCGAAAAGAAGGTATTGGCATAAGATACCCATACAATAAGGACTGGTATGAGCCAAGTGCTATATTTTAGAAGTTTGTCTTTCATGATGTACGAATATAATTAAAGTGCGACGTATTAAGTGCGAAGTGCCATGATTTTGTCCTTATCATTTAAGATATTCTAAGACATCTACTACCTCATAATCAGGGTTGTCTTCAAATAATTGTTTAATAATGGTGATATGTGCCTGTCCGTAGTAAATCATGATACGCTCGTCACCTTCCTCTATCTGGCTCAAAATATTTGCATAAATTTTGATATTACGTCTGTACCATTCTGCTGTTAATTCTGCACCTACCAAATGCTCTTCCAATCGAACACAAGCTACATCCGCTTCTTTATCTCTATGAAAAATACCACGTGTATCCTTCAATGCTTCTTCATTGTACTTTATAACTCTAGGAGCATATGACACATAGAAATTGTGATTATTATGTAAGCTTTCAGGGGTATTATGTTCGTAAATGATCTCCTTTAAGGTGTGTAAACGCATCAGGCTATCTTCTTTTGACAATGAAGCTCGCATATCTTGGTCATATTCTTCTAGGAAAGTCATGTTCCACTCTTTAGCTGCGCCCCTTACCGAACTTCCCAACCACAAACCATCTGCATCACTACAATATAAGCGGTCATGTCCTAGCATTTTTCCCATTTTAAAACCTACCTGAAAATGCTCGCTACGTCCATATTTTTGTTCTTTGATGTCCAAATTATCCGCTAAATAAGCAGCATAAAGGCTATCTACATTTTTTTGTTCCTGCATTTCCCATTCCAAAAAGATTTTATCAGGAGTAAACGCTGCTAGTCCATTATTTAGTTCTGTTATTTCTTTTTGTCGTTTGTCGGAAAAGACATCATCTATTTCGTTATTAAACTCATCACGTCCTGGGTTATTAAAGTGGAAAGTACCTACGAGTAATACTTGTGTTTTCTTCTTCGTTTTTGCTGTCTCTGTGGTTTGAGCAAATAAGAAAGAAAAAGTGCTTAGTAATACGATCAATGTCAAGAAAATGTTTTTTAAGTTTTGCATGGTTTTCATTTTTATTGTTTGTGAATAATTTTTGCTTGTCATACCACAAATTAAAACCATAAAGGGTCCTATTCTACTATCAAAATGGGTGAAACGGAAAAAAGGAGGGGTGAAACGGAAAAAAAGCTGGTAGGGGAATTAGGTGTCAGGTAAAAAAATATGTAGGAGATAGAAAAACAAAAATATTGAAATCAATCTTTCAGACCTCCTAAATAAAGTTCCAATTTGGTATAGTTTGTAGGTATTATCGTTGGAAAAAGCAGTACCTTTGCGGCCGATTTCAGGAAAAGGGACAGCTCTATCAAAAAGAACCGTATTGTTTACACATTCACCCCCTTTCTTTATAAATTATTAAACAATTCTTTTTCTATATGACAACACTGGTTAAACAGTCTAAGAAAGTAAATCATCAGAATATGCATGAACTACTCAATAAATACCGAAGTCAAGCTCCTACGATAGTTTTTGAATGGCACGATACCGAAACCGATGCAGAAGGCTGGGTCGTTATTAACTCTCTACGTGGTGGAGCAGCAGGTGGTGGTACGCGAATGCGTAAGGGACTAAACCGAGAAGAAGTAGAAGCACTTGCTAAGATTATGGAAATTAAATTTTCTGTATCTGGCCCAAGTATTGGCGGAGCAAAGTCAGGCATTAACTTCGATCCACGCGACCCACGCCGTGATGAGGTATTATACCGATGGTTCAAAGCAGTTACCCCTTTATTGAAGCACTATTATGGAACAGGTGGTGATTTGAATGTAGATGAGATTAAACAAGTCATTCCTATTACCGAAGATTTTGGTTTGTGGCATCCACAAGAAGGAGTTGTTAATGGACATTTCCAGCCTAAACTTAATCAAAAGATTCACCTCTTAGGACAATTGCGTCAAGGCGTTTCTAAAGTAGTAGAAAATCCACAGTTTGCGCCTATCTCTAAGGGGCGTCGCTTTTTGGTGGCTGACTTAATTACGGGTTATGGTGTTGCTGAATCGGTACGTCATTATTATGATATTTACCATCAAAGTAAACTCACCGACAAGAAAGTGATTATTCAGGGTTGGGGAAATGTTGCTGCTACTGCTGGATGGTATTTGGCATTGGAAGGTGCTAAAATTGTGGGGATCATCGACCGTTTTCATGGTATCATCAAACCTGATGGATTGACAGAGGAAGAAGTAAAAGAATTGTTTGTGAATCGCGATGGCAATCGTCTTTCTCCTGATTCGCCTAATGTGATGTCTCATGAAGAGGTGAATGCTCAAATTTGGGATATAGAAGCTGATATTTTCATTCCAGGTGCTGCTTCCAAATTGGTGCATCGCGAACAAATAGAACGTCTTCTAGCCAATGGCTTAAATTGCATTTCTTGTGGAGCGAATGATCCTTTCAAAGATAATGACCTTTTCTTTGGAGATACCGCTAAATATGTAGATGATACTTGTAGCTTGATTCCTGATTTTATTGCCAATTGTGGAATGGCTCGTGTTTTTGCTTATTTAATGCAAAAAGATGTTGAGTTATCGGATGAGGCTGTATTTAACGATGTTTCTTTTGTCATTAGAGAGGCTTTGTTTGAGGTATATAAGCATAATACAGGTAAACAAAAAATTAGTCAAACGGCTTTGGGAATTGCTTTGAAGAAGTTGTTAGCATAAGCGATGTGCGATGGAACGATTTACGTCCAACGATTAACGATGGAACGTAAGACGTTTAATCGTTAATCGTTAAATCTTCTAAGCGGATCACCGTCCAAATATAATACAAATTATCAACGCTCAATTGTGGCATCTGCCAAAGGCTTTCGAGGTCTAAGGTTTGATGAGTCACCATTGAGCGTTTTATCATTGCCCTCCACTTCCCTTTTTTATCCGCATGTAAGGCATTGTATTTTTTTCGCCAAGCCTTCCATGTTCCAGGGACATATGTACCGAGTTGTTGGCGTAGCAACAAACGTTTTAATTGCTGTTCATCTGTAATGGGGAAATCCCAATTGGCATTTGGGTAGTTGGCTAATTGAGGGTGAAGTGTTTGCAGGAACTGACGATATAGTTTAAAACCCTTTTTTTCACTAATCGGATACTCCATCGCTGCTTCAAAAAAAGCAAGGTCATAAAAAGGACTTACCGACCACATAAAATAGCGATTTCTATCTTCTCCTTCTCCAATCCATTTATGCCCTCTTTCTAGGAGTTGGAAATGGATGTATTTATAATTCCACTGTTTTTCGGGATAAGTTTCCAGTTGATTGATTATACCTTCTCTTATTGTTTTCTCATTAAGGCGAGTCAATTGGGCGACTTGGGCAATAGGCATTAGTGCTTGGCGGTCGAGTAAGTAGCGCAGGGTTTCTTGGCTACTTTTGACCTTCCGAAGTGGCGAAATATCTGGTAGTACTTTGTCTCCCCCATCACCTGTCCAATATTGTTGGTAGCCCTTTGCTTGTAGTTTGCGCAAGAAAGGTAAGATAAAAGCCATCCCTAAATAATTGTGCCCTGCTTTGAGTTGAATTAATTGCTCTATATCGGCTGGAGAGGCTTCAGGCAATTGCATTTTCTCCCAATTTACCCCTAATAAATGCGCCATTTCTTTGGCAGCCTTTACATCTTTGATAGCCGATTGCTCTACATCCAAACAGGTAGCTGTATCAAAAGGGCTTCCCAAACGATCTAATGCTCCCGCCACTACTCTCGAATCAAGCCCTCCACTTAATGCCACTACTTGCTTTTCGACTGTACGTCTTTTTACTCCTTCTAAAAATAAATTTACCAATTCTTCCACACTTCTTTGTTGCCCACTAGTAGCCATCTCTTCAAAATTCCACAGGTGATAAGTCTCGATTTTCACCTTTCCGTTTATGCACCTTACCATACTTGCGGGTGGCAAATAATAGATATTTTTGTATAGGGTTTTATCGCCTAATGGATAGCCCAATAATAGCATTTCTGCTAGGGCTTGAGGATCAAATTCAACTTTGGCTACTAGCTTTAATACTTCGCTAATTTCTCGGCTAAAGATGTAGTTTCCAGTGGAAGGATCGATATAATAATAGCAGGGTAAACGCCCTAGTGGATCATTGAGTAGATACCAGTCGGGGCTGTTAGGGTGTTGGAAGTAAAGGAGAGAGGAAAAATGAGGGATTGAGGGAGTAGAGACAAGGCGTGCCTTTTCTGTACGAGGTGCGAAGTGCGACGAATTGGGGGACGTAATACTTGTTATGAGATGTTGGATCGTTTCAACAGTATTGGGATATATTTTTCCTTCTAGGTAGTATTGAAAATCGGTATTGGGCAGGGGGCTGAGTGAAAAGTGTTGATGGGTGGGGGTAAGGGTGAAACGTGGAGGAGTCAAGGGTGAATGAGTGAGTAGAGACAAGGCATGCCTTGTCTGTACGAGTGAATAAAAATC
>JAHDHP010000180.1 GCA_020631245.1 Bacteroidota bacterium
AGACACTGCTAGGCGTTTAGCCGAACAAGGGTATGTGAAGCAACTACAAACGAATAGCCCGACCAAGCCGCAGTGCTGCCATTGTTGCCCGTTCATGCGAAGACGCATGAACGGGCAGCAGTGGTAGTATTGCGGCTTGGGCACGCCCAACTAAAAAGGACTTTCGTAATCGGGATTATTGATAAATGTAGTATCTGTCAAGGAGTGTAAGAAGGCAAGAATCATTTCTTTTTCTGTTGCTGTAAGTTGTAAGCCGTTCGGGAATTTACTAGTAATAATAGGGTCAATATTAGGAGAGTTTTGAATACCTGTACTATAATGTTCTATTACTTCTTCAAGTGTTTCAAAGCGTCCATCATGCATATAAGGACCTGTAAGAGCAATATTACGGAGTGTGGGAATACGAAATTTTCCATTATCTTCTGGATTCCCTGTCACCTTTCCAAGCCCCTTATCTTGAAAATCATCTAGGGTTTCGGCATAATCTAGCCCATTATTGGAAAAGGTATTGGTGGTAAATAAATGTTTAGAGTTATTGTGACAGTGGAAACAATCGCCCCCTTCACTAAAAAATAACAACTCCCCATTTCGAGCTTTATCCTCTAAGCTGATACCGGTTCCTGGTGTTTGGCTAAGATCATATACTGAATTACCACTAATAATAGTGCGCTCAAATTGGGCTATCGCTTTTGCAACATCTTCTTTAGTGATCGTTTCGATACCAAAGGCAGCATAAAAATCTTTTCGGTATTCAGAGTGATTCATCAATCGACAAACAGCATCTTCCCAAGGTAAATCCATTTCTTCATGATTGGGTACAGGTTCTAATGCCTGTTCTTCTAGACTTTGGGCCGCTCCATCCCAGAAAAAAGCATCCACATAAGCCAGATTAAAAAGAGGCATGGAGTTGCGAGAACCAGCAATATTATTAACGCCTACACTTACCGCCTTTCCTTCATCAGTAAAGGCCGCATTTTGTAGATGACAGCCAGAACAAGCAAGCGTACTATCTGCTGAGAGAATGGGATCATAGAACAACTTGCGTCCAAGGGCTACTCCTTCTTCGGTGGTAGGATTATTGGCAGGGACATATCGCTCATTATTTGGATTAGGTAGGATACTTGGTGCATCAATTTCATAAGTAGTAGGGCTATAAGTCAACTGACTGTAATCAATAGTAACTCCTGCACATGCTGTTTGCTCATCAGGACAATCATCTTTACAAGAAGAGGATAGACAAATCACTAATATGCCAAACCAGTAGAATAAGAGTGTACGTTGTATCATGAGTACCTTTTTTTAGAAAACGATCAAGAAGGAAAATTGTTTTGGCTTGTGTATCAATAGTTGTGAATTAAACAAATATAGCAATTTGTTTTTCTTTATCTTCACAGAGTTCTAGTACATACTTAAAAAACAAAAGCCCCACTGAAATGAATCAGTGAGGCTTTTATTTTTTAGTTAAACGTTTAATTATTCATTAAAGAACAATTAATCAGCTATTATTACTGCTTGATGATTTTCTCAACAGAAGATTCACCATTAGCAGAAGTAATATTTACGAAGTAGGTACCGATTGGTAAAGTAGTTACATCTAAAGAGATAACATTTACACCAGTAGTAGCATCAGCTTTAACACTTGTCAATACTCGACCTGCAACATCGTAAATATCAATTGTGATAGGAGCTAATTGATTGCTGACAAACTCAACATAAACCATATTACTAGCTGGAACAGGGTAGATGTTAGTGATACCATTATCAACATTACCACGAATGATAGAGATAACATAAGAAGCAGATTTGTTACCATTGAAGTCAACAGAAACAATTCGGTAGTAAGTTACACCATTAGAAGCATCACTATCAACAAAAGAGTAGTCAGAACTACTAGAAGTAGTTCCTGCTCCTTTAAGTGTTCCTACTTGTGTAAAGTTGATACCATCAGTAGAACTTTCAATGATAAAGTAATCATTATCAGTTTCTGTAGCAGTAGACCAGATTAATTCGTTTCCATTGTTTCCTGCATCACCACTGAAGCCAGACCAGAAAATTGGAGTTGGGTTATTACCAAATGGAGCAATACCACCATCAAAGTTGAAGTTAGCATCAGTACCAACAGTAAATAAGCCTGTAAGACCGTCTGCGTCAAAATCACTATCAAATCCATCTACTGTACTGTTAGCTACAGTAGGCTCTGTAAATGAAGGATACTCCACTTCTAAGTAATAAGTACCAGGACCTACTTCAAAAGCATAGTTACCATTTGCATCAGTAACAGTTGTTCCAACTAAATTACCATTTGCATCATAAATTTTTACAACAACACCTGGGTAACCTGGCTCTCCTGGATCTTGTACACCATTTCCATTAGAGTCAAACCAAATAAAGTTACCAACGTTGTAGCCTGGACATGGAGGACAAGCAGGACCATTTACAGTAGCAACACCAGATTTGATTAATACAAAAGCTGGGTCATTAGACGTCCAAGTACCTGCTGGGTTTTCAATACCTAAAGATATTAAAGCATTAATTGGATCATTTCTTTCTGTATTAGAGTTAATAAAGAAAGCAACATCTTCATTGTAGTAAAGGTAATAAATAGAATAATCACCAGTAGGAACATTATTGAAGGTTGCACTAGAACTAATTTGATCAATTAATCCATCGTTGTCGTCACCATCAACAGTTGCATTGTTTTCATCTACTAATAGGTAACGTACTATTTCTGATGTACTACCTAAGTCGCAAGGAGCAGCATCAGCTGTAAGCGAACCTCCACCCAAACAATTACAATCTTCAAGATCTTGACTTCCACACGGGAATGTTTGTGCTTGTGCATCTTGTTGCACAGAAAAGAATAGTGCGAAAAGCGCAATCATGCAAATAGAGATAGCTTTTCTGTTTGTAAAGTTGTTCATTATTCCTCTGTTTATTTAAGGTTATTGATTTTCTTAATAATGAGTTATGATAATAAAGTAAAGTTGAATGGTGTGAATACTATTGTCAAACTCCGTTTTGTTAGACTAGTTAAACACACAATAGTCACCTTCCAATTAAAAATTGGTTAACTAAATAGGCTGACATTTAAATACAAAATTAGTGTAAAGATATGTTGAAAACCATAAACTAAATATAAATCTGCTGTTTTTTTTTGAAAAAAAAGCATCTTTATGTATAAGTCGTTGATAAGCTGCTTATTATATGTCTAGTAAATGGTTTTAGATATTATTTGTAAATCCCCCAAATATTGTTTTTAGGATTTTTACTATAACTTGACTATTTCAAAGACGATATTGTAGTGAAGAACTGTTGCAGTTAGGTACAAAAATATCTAACTAATCAAGAAGTTCCAACATAGGCTAGAAACAAAAGGTTGTTGTGTCTAAATTTAGGGATAAAATTTAATACTCCTTACAAATGGGAATACTAATATAATACGTTTTATGTAATCTGCACACAATAATACGATTAGTTTTGTTTTATTTTCAAGCTATAACATGAAAAATGATGGATTTTTTACACTTTTATGGCTGTCAAGCGATTAAACCTATGCGCGCATTGTTTTTTATCTTGTTATTTTGGGATGATTTATTCAATAACTTCATTTACAATAGATTATCTTTGTGAAAAAGATAACGAATCGTAAGTTATAATTTAAATCAACTGTTATGATTTGAAAGAACATAACAAATGCTTAATCAAGTTATTACATTAGACGCATTATTTACGGATTTATGTTGGAGGCTAACAAATATCTTTAAAATTCAGTAGAATCTCAAGATCATTTGACCTAATATTCAAATCAAAATAGCCTATTTATTTGTTTGTAACAAACAATACGCAAATCAAAAACATGAAAATATTAATTACAGGTGCTGCTGGTTTTATTGGTTTTCACTTAGCCAATACTCTTGCTGAACAAGGCATAAAAGTCATAGGTGTTGATAGTATCAATGACTATTATGATACTAACTTAAAACTTGGACGCTTAAAAGAGGCAGGAATTAGTACCTCAGATATTGCCTATAATACCCCAATAACCAGTGAAAAGTTTTCCAACTATCAATTTTGTCTTTTAGATATTGTTGATAAGGAAAACCTATTTGCACTTTTTGAAAAGGAAGAGGTTGATGTTGTTTGTAATTTAGCAGCTCAAGCAGGAGTGCGTTACAGTTTGGAAAATCCAGATGTATACGTGCAAAGTAATGTTGTTGGTTTTTTAAATGTGTTAGAAGCTTGTAGAAACTATAAAGTAGAAAAACTAGTGTATGCAAGTAGTTCTAGTGTATATGGACTGAATAAAGCAGTTCCTTTTGCTACCGAGCATCAGGTAGATCATCCCATTAGTTTATATGCTGCTACCAAAAAATCAAATGAACTAATGGCTCATGCTTATAGCCATCTATATAATATACCTACTATTGGATTGCGTTTCTTTACAGTATACGGCCCTTGGGGGCGTCCAGATATGGCTTACTTCTTATTTACTGATAAAATTCTCCAAAACAAACCAATTGATGTATATAATCATGGAGAAATGAGTCGTGACTTTACTTATATCGATGACATTATTGAGGGAGTTGTGAAAACAATTAAAAAACCAATGATAAAAGAACAAGGTAAGGCTCCCTACAAAGTGTATAATATTGGAAATAGTAAACCAGTTAAATTATTGGACTTTATCGAATGTATTGAAGAAAAACTAGGTATTAAAGCCACAAAAAATTTTTTACCTTTGCAGCCAGGAGATGTAACAACTACTTGGGCAGATGTCAATGATTTTATCAATGATTTTAATTATGCTCCTCAAACATCTATTAATGTAGGGGTTAATAATTTTGTTAACTGGTATCAATCTTTTTATCAAATTAGTGAAGATGAAAGGGTAAATGTCGCTACTTAAATTTGCCATTTATTTTTCATCCTTCATCCTACCCAAATATTTAAAACAAACGTCTACATTTTTAATTGCAGTTTAACCATTACTAAACTCCTTACTTCTATTTATGAAACAGTATGTCCTTATAGTATCACTATTCCTTTTTTGCCTAGCTGCATGTACCAAAAAACAAATCAAACTACGTGAATTAAAAATGCAACAAGGAGTTGCATTTTATAATGAAGCCCCTTTTACAGGTGTTGCTTACCAAACCTACAAGAATGGTAAGAATATGTCGGAGATTTTTTATAAAGAAGGGAAAGTCGATGGTGTGAAAACAGAATGGTACAATACAGGTAGTAAAAAGAAAGAAACTACCTTCGTCAATGGTATTAAAAATGGTAAAATGATTGGCTGGCATGCCAATGGAGAACAAAAAGAAGAAGGTACATTTGTTAATGATTCTATTCAAGGTGTTTTTTCCGAATGGTATAACGATGGAGCTAAAAAAGCAGAAACATCCTTTGCTTATGGAAAAAAGAACGGACCTAAAAAAGGATGGCACCCAGATGGCAAAGAAAGGATCGAAGCAAACTTTGTGAATGATGTCCCTACTGGAACTAGAATAGAATGGTACGAAAGTGGAAATAAAAGACTAGAAGAAAATTATACTGAAGAAGGGCAGAGAGATGGTGTGAAATATACCTGGCATGAAAACGGTGAGAAGCAATCGGAAGTTACCTTTAAAAATGGAATAAAGGTAGGTAAAGAACAAGCTTGGTATGATAATAAACAACCACGTGCAGAAAGAAACTATGATGAGCAAGGAGAAATAGTCGGATTAGTTAAAGAATGGTATAACACAGGTTCTCCCAAATTAGAAAAAAACTTTGATAACCTTAAGTCTGGTGAAAGTAAAGAATGGTACCCCAATGGAAACCAAAAAAGTTACCGCCGATTTGTAGAAGGTAGACTAGATAGTACGATGACCGAATGGTTTGAAAACGGAAATAAAAAATTAGAAATCACTTATGTAGAAGGAACAGAGTCTGGAAAGAAGCTAGAGTGGTTCGAAAATGGTATTGTTAAAGCAGAAACAATCTATAAAGAAAATGGAATGGTAGACAATGTAAAAATGTGGAATAAAAACGGTGTCCGCTTGAGTGACATTGAAGTTGAAAATCTAAATAAACGAAAAAAGGCATTAGCCAACAAAAAAAATAAAAAAGGGAAAAAAGGAAAACCCAAACCCAAGAAAAACAATAAAAAATAACCACAACACTCCCGTTAATAAACAATAAAAACGCCTATCCAAATGAAAGGAATTATCCTCGCTGGTGGTTCAGGTACTCGCTTGTATCCTATCACTCATGCCATCAGTAAACAACTGATGCCTATCTATGATAAACCAATGATCTACTATCCGCTATCAGTACTTATGATGGCAGGCATCAGAGACATCCTTATCATCTCTACACCACACGACCTACCCAACTTTTGGAAACTCCTCAAAGATGGAAACCAATTTGGATGTAACTTTTCCTATGTCGAACAAAAAGTCCCCAATGGATTAGCACAAGCATTCGTACTCGGAGAAGACTTCATCAAAGATGATAAAGTATGTCTAATATTAGGAGATAATATTTTTCACAAAGCAGGACTCCAAAAAACCTTACAAGCAAATAATGATCCCGAAGGAGGTATCGTATTTGCCTACCAAGTATCTGACCCAGAAAGATATGGAGTCGTTGATTTCGATGAGAACTTTACAGCTCTTTCCATCGAAGAAAAACCAGCCAAACCTAAATCCAATTTCGCTGTTCCAGGACTTTACTTCTATGATAACTCTGTTATCGAAGTAGCCAAAAATCTCAAACCAAGTGCTAGAGGAGAATACGAAATTACCGATGTCAACAAATATTACCTCGAAGAAGGAAAACTAAAAGTAGCCGTTCTCGGACGAGGAACCGCATGGCTCGATACAGGAACCTTCGACTCTCTCATGCAAGCCAGCCAATTTATCCAGGTCATCGAACAACGACAAGGACTCAAAGTAGGATGTATCGAAGAAGTAGCACACAATATGGGCTTCATCAACGATGCACAACTCGAACGCCTTGCCGAACCACTCAAGAAAAGCGGATATGGTCAATACCTAATTCGTCAGTTAAACAACCGCAAACTATGAAGCGTGACTACGCAACAGAACTAGATTTTTTAAAGTCTGCACTGACCCTCGACAATGCACTCATGCCTACCGAAAATTTTCTAGCATGGATGGAAGAGAAAAAGCAAGCCGTTAAAGTGGATATCGACATGATTCGCTTTAGTGAAATGGATCAGTGGGGCTTTGCTGCAGACTCTAATTTGCGACATCATTCAGGCAAGTTTTTTTCGATAGAAGGAATCGCCATTGATACTAGTTGGGGCAATGTAAACCAATGGTCTCAGCCGATTATCAACCAACCCGAAATTGGTTTTTTAGGCATAATCGTCAAAAAAATCAACGGTATTTTGCACTTTTTGATGCAAGCCAAAATAGAACCTGGTAATATCAATTATGTGCAATTGTCGCCCACCTTACAAGCCACCAAAAGTAACTATACCAAAGTACACAAGGGGCGTGCACCACTTTACCTAGAGTATTTTAGAGGCGAAAAAAGTGGACAAACACGCGTCTTACTCGATCAATTACAATCCGAACAAGGAGCGCGATTTCTTAAAAAACGAAACCGCAATATTATCATCGAGGTAACAGGCGATATGGAGGTATATGACAATTTTTGCTGGCTTACACTAGGGCAAATCAAAGAGGCACTTCGCCACGATAATATTGTCAATATGGATACCCGAACCGTCATTTCTGGTATCCCAGTAGGCAGCTATCGAACCGAAGTTATCCGCCTTTACGAAACCCTACTCTCTACAGAGAAAAACTACAAAACCAGTCTCCTAACCTCCTTTCTCGACGAAGATCGAAGCCTACACCGCATCGAAGATATCATCTCTTGGATCACCCGCCAAAAGTCGGAGTATGAACTAGATGTTAAAAGCATTCCACTAAAAGAGGTGCAAAGATGGGTACGTGATGATTTTGCGATCTATCACGAAGACAAGAAATATTTCTCCGTTGTACCCGTAAGAGCAACCATTAGCAATCGAGAAGTAACCTCTTGGACACAGCCACTGGTCAAGTCCGCACAAGAAGGCATCATCGCCTTTATCATCAAAAAAATAAAAGGCGTTTATCACTTCCTAGTACAAGCAAAACTCGAAGCAGGTAATTTCGATATTGTCGAACTAGCTCCAACAGTTCAATGCCTCACAGGAAACTATCGCGAATCCAATGGACCTCCATTCATTCACGATGTCCTCGAAGCACCAAAAGAACAAGTGCGTTACGACACCCTCCAATCAGAAGAAGGAGGACGTTTTTACCGAGAACAAAACCGCAATATAATCGTCGAAATGGGCGAGGAATTTCCACTCGAAGTACCCAGTAACTACATGTGGATCACCCTCAATCAACTCAACACCTTTATCATGTTCAACAACTACCTCAACATACAATCACGAAGCCTACTATCAAGTATCAGTTTCGTATAAGGATAGGATGCCTGAAGTACCCAATCATCCAGTCATCCAATCACCCAGTCATCAATAGCTGGGCGTGCCCCTTTTTTGCCAATCAAGCTGTTAGGTTTTTTCCAAGCTGACAGGTTTCGATTGGCAAAAAAGGGTCGGGCTATCCGTTTGTAGTTGCCTTGCAGAAAAGGTGTTCGGCTATCTTTTCTGGCAGTGTCTTCCTTCGTCAGCCCTGCCAGAAAAAGCCTCTCTACCTTTCTGTACAGACGTTGCGAGCAACGTCTCTACGGCAAGCTACCACTACTATCCCTCACGCAAAATCAATGAGTGAATTAGTGAATGTGTGAATAAGCGTTACGCTCCATTCACTCATTCACTCAATCACTCAATCACTCATTAATCAATAGTATGTCCACACGCATCGGCGTCCTCGGATGCGCCAACATCGCAGGCAGATCAGTCATCCCCGCCATCCAAAATACAGAAGGCTTACAACTCGTAGCTGTAGCCAGTCGAAACTCCGATAAAGCGAAAGACTTCGCTCAACGATTCAAGTGCGAAGCCATCGTAGGATACGAAGAACTCATCAATCGTGATGATATTGATGCCCTTTATATCCCCCTACCGACAGGCTTACACTTCGAATGGATCAAAAAAGG
>JAHDHP010000002.1 GCA_020631245.1 Bacteroidota bacterium
CACATCAGTATTAATATGCCTAACTTTTTCATTGCATGTGATTTTAATGATTAAATTTTGCTGCAAAAATACAGAGAATTTTTATGAAATTGTTTTTTCATGCTTAAAAGATGATCATCTTTAACATAAAATAACTGATTGAGTGACAAGGAAACAGAAGGTAGGTCATAAGATTTAATTAATTAACAAAAGCTAAAATTATGCCTTATAGACAGTTATGTTTGATTGTGACATTATTATTATATTTTTTTAATGATAAGGAGGCGATGGCACAAAGTCCTTTTAAACAAGGAAATCACTATTTACAAGTAGGTGTAGGGTATCCCAACCTCGTGGCAGGCTCTATTGCTACTTTTAACCAAATTCCTAGTTTTATAACACAGACGGTCATTTCAGGAAAAGGAAAGGCAGGCCCACAATTTAATATTGCTTATGATTTTGGCTTAACAAGTCAGTTGTCAGTAGGACCATACTTTGGTTATGCTTCAGCAACAACTCCCTCTTTCAATTGGAATACACCTGAAATACCTCCTATTCCTTTTTTATTACCCGACGGACTCGAAGCGCGAGTAGGAAATTACACCTATCGCATCTCTGTCATGTCTTATGGAGGGAAAGCTCTATATCATATCAATCTACTCGAAAATGTGGAATTATATGCAATGGCAATTATTGGTATTAATCAGGTGCGTGTAAAAGAAAGGGGAATTAAACCCAATGCTTATTTTAAAGAGTTAATAGATGTGCCTATTCCACAGGTGAGTTACTCGGGGCATTTTGGTGGGAGATATTTCTTTTCAGACAATATAGGAATTTATTTGGAGATTGGTTATGGCTCAAATGTCGTTAATGGAGGATTGTCATTTCGATTACAAAAAAGAGAGAGAGCCAGAAAATAGTCATTTGTAGGTATTTATTCCACTGTTTTTACTTGATTAGTGGTATTTATTTTTTAAATTACATCTTATCATGGTATAATTTATGTGTTGTAATTTATGTAAATGAAATAAAATCAATAGGTGTTATTTTGATACATCAATTAAAATGTCTTCTTATAAACGTTTCTTAATTTGGCAGATATTTCTGAAATAACAATAAATCGCAAATTATATCACCAACTTATACAAGTCTATGGTGGTTTAGAACATATACCAGATGTTGTGCGACCTTTAATAGATGCAGTTAGTAGCACCTACGATAATTTGGAGTATGAAAATAATTTGTTAACCAAATCTATGGATGCCAGTTACCAAGAATTGTATAAGGCAAATAAGAAATTGGATCAGGAGAGTGAGCAACGTAATGATGTGATTGATAAACTAAAAAGATCTTTAAATGCATTACTTTCTGTAGATAGAGAATCTGGACCAGTTTTAGGTTTAGATGAGCATGATTTAGATGAAGTTATCACAATGGTCGAGGCAGAATCGAGAAAGGTGCGATTATTGGAAGAACAGCTATTGATTATTCGAAAATTAATGGATCAATCAACGGATTCTATCCAGGTAGCAGATGAGAGTGGGCAGTTTGTTTTTGTGAATAAGGAGGCGTCTCGTAGAATGGGCTATTCAATAGAACGGCTCTTATCAATGAAAGTACAAGATATTGAATTGATTTTTAAAGAAGAGGGGAGTTGGGAAGCACATTTGGAAGAATTGAAAGACGCAGATAGTGTTTTTAAAGAGGGAGTCAATGTGCGTAAAGATGGTTCTACGTTCCCTGTTGAGGTCAATGCTAAATTTGTCGAATTGGGAGGACGAGGCTATGTTATTGCGGTTTCTAGAGATATTAGCAATCGTAGACAGTCGGAAGTAAGGCAAAAACGTTTAATGGACGATTTAGCTTGGGCAAATAAAGAATTAACCGATTTTGCCTATATTGTATCACATGAGTTGAAAGCTCCATTGAGAGGAATTGGTACATTGGCTGATTGGTTGGTCGAAGATTATTCAGAAAAATTAGATCAAGAAGGAAAAGAGCATTTACGTTTATTACAACAACGTGTAGTGCGATTACATAATTTGATTGAGGGAGTTTTGACTTACTCAAGAATTGGCCGTAAAAAACAAAACATTAGTACCTTTAATGTAAAAGAAGCGATTGAGGAGGTACAAGATATCTTAGATGTTTCGGAGGAGGTTTGTACAATTTCTATTAAAGGTGAAATACCAACGATTGAAAATGATCGACAACGCATAATGCAAGTGTTTCAAAATTTGATTAGTAATGCAGTCAAATATAGAGATAAGGAACAAGTTCTAATTGAAATAGAATGTGTCGATAAAGGAAAGAAATACGAATTTTGTGTTAAAGATAATGGACCAGGTATTCACGCCCGCTATCACCAAAAAATCTTTCAAATTTTTCAAACCTTGCAAGGTGCTGAAAATTATGAAAGTACGGGTGTTGGTTTAACAATCGTTAAGAAAATTTTAGAAAGCCAGAAGGGAGAGATTTGGATGGAGTCAGAATTAGGAAAAGGTACTAGCTTCTTTTTTAGTATTCACAAAAATATTGCATTCGATGAAGGAGCATAATAATAAACCCATTTTATTAGTCGAAGATGATCTAATTGATCAGCTGACTGTTAAGCGCGCTCTGAAAGAATTGAATATTAGCAACCCGCTACTATTAGCAGAGAATGGCGAAGAGGCCTTAGACTTATTAGAAGATAAACAAGAAGAAGAACTACCGTATTTAATATTGTTAGACATAAATATGCCACGTATGAGTGGTATTGAGTTGCTAGAAATTATTAAACAAAAGGAACGTTATAAACCCATTCCTGTAATTATTTTAACCACCTCCAAAGACGAACAAGATCTAAAACGTTCTTATGAACATAGTATCGCTGGATATATGCTTAAACCTATTAAGTATAAAGATTATATGGAGCTAATACGAGTTATACACAATTATTGGACAAAGAGTTTAGTTATTAATAACTAACTACGTATTTTACCACCCCTTTTAAATGGGATAAACATTGTCTTGTTTATCACCAATATTCCCTAATTATTTGTTATGATTGTTAGATACTAACCTAATCTATGGATATTTTAAATGTACTATACATTGAAGATGATAGTGTAGATCAAATGGCGGTAAAACGTCTATTAAAGAAAGAGCAGTTACCTATAAATCTTACTGTAGCTGCCAGTATTGCCGAAGCAGAAGCACTTATTGCATTGCATCCATTTGATGTGGTTTTATCTGATTATCTATTACCAGATGGTAATGCATTCGATGTACTCAGTTTAGACTATCCTGCTCCTATTATTTTCCTCACAGGAGAAGGAGACGAAGAAGTAGCTGTTAAAGCAATGAAATCGGGTTGTTACGACTACCTCATCAAAGATCGTGAACTCAATTATCTCAAAATATTAGGTATCACCATTTTTCACGCCCACAGTGCCTACAAAAATGAAGAACGACTAAAATTATTGGAGTATTCAATTATGAATGCTCATGACACTTTCGCAGTTGCCAAAAGAAATGAAGATAAACCTGCCCAAGCTCTAATTATATATCAAAACGATACCTTCAAAAGGCTTTTTAAGCATACGGCTAAAAAAGAGAATCCCAAATTAGGAGATATTTGTGTTTTACAAGAACAGTTTTTTGACTGGACTGAAGCAGAAAAAAGACTAGAAAAAGGAAAGTCAGTCAGTAAAATGATTCATTATATAGGTGATGAAGATGTTTCTATTTACCTAGATGTAGCAATTGTACCTATCTTAGATGATGATGAAATCTGTACTCATTTTGTACTGATTATAAGAGATATTACCGACCTCAAAATACAAGAACTCAAACTCCAAAAAGCAGAACAAATTGCAAGTGATGCGCGCAAATCGGAAGAGCATTTTCTAGGAGTTATTAGTCACGAATTACGAACACCTGTCAATGCCATTGTCGGCTTTACCAATATGCTTTGGGATACCTCCTTATCCAAAACTCAAAAAGGATATTTAGAAGCGGTAAAAGCCTCAGCCAATAATTTGTTGGCAATGATGAATGACTTTTTAGACCTCTCCAAAATTGAACGCGGTCGTATCGAACTCACTAAAAATACCTTCAACTTAGGGCAGCATCTCCAAAACTGCGTACAGATTTTTCACCTCAATGCACAAGAAAAAAATATAGGACTTGAAAGTGAAATAGCAGACAATCTACATCAAATGGTAGTAGGTGACCCTGTCCGTTTATCACAAATTTTGTTTAACCTAGTCAATAATGCTATTAAATTTACCGAAAAGGGAAAGGTGTCAGTTCACGCAAAAATGCTGGTGTACGATAAAGAGAAAATGGTCATTGAAATGGTCGTGCGCGACACAGGTATTGGCATTTCAGCTAAAGGATTAGAACAAATTTTTAATAAATACGAGCAGGCAAATGACCAAATTGCAGCTTCATATGGAGGAAGTGGTATTGGCTTGTACGTCGTAAAAAAATTAGTTGATATACAAGGAGGAATGATTGATGTACGAAGTGAAGTAGGGCGGGGTACCGAATTTAGAGTGGTGCTAACCTATGAAAATGCAGCTATCCCAGTCGAAGAAGTAGCCTTAAAGAAAAGACAAATTACCAGCCTCAAAGGACTTCGCATTTTAGCCGCTGAAGATGACCATCTCAATCGTCGTATTCTTATCACCCTTTTAGATAAATGGGAAGCAACTGCCGATGTGGTAGATAATGGAAAAAAACTAGTAGACTTACTCGAAAAAAATGAATATGATATTGTACTATTAGACCTGCAAATGCCTATAATGAACGGTTACGAAACGGTAGCCTATATTCGGGAAACACTTCAAAATGACAGCATCCCGATAATTATTATGACCGCTTTTGTAACAAATGATCGGATTATCAGTATAAGAGAGAAGATAAACGGCTGTATTCAAAAACCTTATGAGCCAGCTTCTTTATTTGAACTCATACTCAACTACGTTTCACTAAACCCTGAAAACCTTGACAGTATGTCTGATAATCAGCCCTTAATTTTAGAAGAAAAAAACTATAATCTCGACTACCTAAGAACCATTTCCAAAAATAATCATGAGTTTATCAACGAAATGATTATCATTTTCATCGAACAAACCGATGAACTTTTGGCGCGTTTGCCCGAATATCTGGAAGCAGAAAACTACGAGGAAATTGGCAAACTAGCACACAAATATGCTTCTACTTCTCGTAGCATTGGTAATAAAAACATGTCGATTTTATGCCAAAGTATTGAACGAGCAATTGTAATAGATAAAAATGTAGAACCTGTCCCTCTGAAAGTCAAACAATTACAAGAAATTGCAAACACTACCAAAGAAGAACTAAAACAAGAATTGTCAGAGTCAGCTTAAAAATGTAATAAAAATTTCCTAATCTGGATTCACCATCAACTTCGTATTCTTCCGAATCAAAGCAACAATCTGCCGCTCAGATAACTTATTCTTTTTACAGTACAAAATCCGCAATTTATCCAAACCCGAAAGAGGAGCTAAACTACTAATTTCGTTCTGATTGAAATACAATTTAGTTAAACTTTTCAACGCCTCCACAGCCTTTAAATCGCTAATTTGGTTATTACTAAAATCCAAGATCTGTATCTTTTTAAAGGCTTTAATCGGAGCCAGTGTTTTAAGATCATTATCACTCACATACAAGCGTTTCAAGTGCTTGTGATCCTTCAAAGGAGCCAAGTTTTTGATAAAATTGTTCGAGCAATTCAAATCCGTTAACTTCTTTAACGAATTTAATATAGAAATTTCATTCAACAGATTATCGGAGCAAAACAATTGCTTTAATTTTTTCAAGCCATTCATTGGTTGAAGACTAGTAATTTTATTTCGATTGCAAGATACATAAGTCAACTCCTCCAATTTCTCAAGCGCATCTAAACTCGTAATTTGATTGTAAGAACATTCTAAGTGAGTTAGCTTTTTAAAATTATGAATGCCATCTAAACTGGTAAGTTGATTGTCACTACAATCCAAACTGGTAAGTTCAGTAAAATCCTTGATCGGCAGTAAATCCGTCAATTCATGATCTTGGCAATCGAGGCTTGTTAAATTCCAAATTTGTTTCAACTCTTCTCTACTTGGCGTATCTGTAATATAGCCCTTGTTAAGTGCCATGTTAAACAAGCGTTTCCAGTTGCTAGGCAAACCATTCCACCAATCCATATGATCGACAATACGCAATTGGTGCTCCTTGAGAATCTTATTCGTAATTCCCAAGTAGCTACGTACAGTAGACAGTTGATTGACCTTTTTTAAAGTAGGTAATAGCTTGTTTTCGTCCTTTTTACTCATTATATGAAATTTATGTAAGTACCTGTACAAAAGTTTTTCTACAAAATTACTCCTATTACGCACTACAAAACTCCCCTCCTCGGAGGGGTTGGGGGTGGGTTATTACACAATGAAATGTCGAATAATTTATGTCCAGGTACTCATTCCTCTTGTTTAAGTATAGCCAATTCCTTTTCTAATACTTCCTTCGTTCGTTTAAAATAAGCATCCCAATCCTCAATATCCAACACCAATTGATACGTCTCACTATGTTGAATCTCAAAAATTGCTTTCAATAGCTCATCTATTTGCGCTTGCAAATACCTATTTGCCTCCAATAAAGCCACACTTTTAGACAATTCCTCATCATTCGAATCAATAAACTGCCGACTCTCTAAGTCCTTCAAAATCTCCAATACTATCTTCAAGTTATTCGCATCATAAGCCTTTTTCAACTTAATAAACACCTGCATCGCAATCTCTCTAAATGCCTCATTCACCTTATCAGGATGACACAAATGCGTCGCCTTTCTAAAAGCCTTCTTTATTTCCTTTTTCTCCCCATCATTCAAATCAAACATCTGCTTTTTTAATTCCTCTGCCACCTCCTTTCGATAAGCCTCTTCATCGGCTGCTGCCTCCTGGTATTTCTCTGGATCATCTCGAAATTGCTCTTTCCGCCAATGCAATATATCCGCCAACAAATCACCTAATTCCATCGAATGACGATGTTGAAATTCATGCAACACCTTTTCCAATTCAATTTTCTCCAAATTATAGGCTTGTAAACGATGCTCAAGCACCTTTTTATCCAATTGCAATAAGCCCACTGCTGGATCATTCCAAGTACTCAATTGCGTCCCCTTGCTTTCTTCTACCACTTTTACATCAACCACCTCTTTGTCTTTCACCTTTAGCAAATCCTTACAAGCACCATGTATCATTTGAACCAATACAGTATCCTCATAAATAAACACGACATGCGCATCATAGGTCAAAACGGCTTCCTGCCAGTTATAGTTGCCAGTAATGAGTAGGGTATCATCAATCAAACAAAATCCTTGGTGCCAAAATTCCTCTTTTTTAAAAGTACGAGGGTAATATTTCCCACCAAGCTTTTGTAGACGGTCAAAATCGGACTTTTGCTTATTGCTAAGCTCTTTTCTACAGATCAAACAGACAGAACAGCCCCCTCTGGCTTTATCCAAAAGTGCTTTAATATAAGAAGGGTGTTGAAGATTTTCAGTAACGACTAAAATAGACCGTTCTGCCTTGTTAATTGCTGCCGAAATGCGGTCAACAAGGTCAATAAAAACTGCTTCTGTTCTCATTTGCAAATGGGTGGTTTTGATGTATGTGATGAAGCTAATAAACAATTTTCAGAAGAACAAAGAATAACACTGTTTAGTTATTTATATTTGTCATTAGCCGAAATGGAGTGTTAAATTATTGCATCTGTATAGGAAATGTTGTATCTTGTTACTAACATTAACAAACAGGCTTTTTTTTCATTATTTTACCTGTATTTGCAAATAAAGTATATTTAAAAAACAAAGACAGCCTCTTAGATGTAATTATCTAAGAGGCTGTCTTTTTTTAGCACTACAAAACTCCCCTCCTCGGAGGGGTTGGGGGTGGGTTCACAAACTAACTATACAAAGCATGCCTTGTCTCTATCTCATATTCTCGCTGGTGCTTCTTCACACATTCATTCCTACATCTCCGCCATTGTCGCCAAATCCATACCCTTTAATATATCCTTCAACTGTTCTGTATCCTCCTGATTCTCCCCACTCATGGTAATTAAAAAACGATCACCCACTCCCACTGTCAACACAGCCTCCTTCTTATCTTTTTGCAAGACCTCCATCCCAATCACATCATCAATTCCCAAATCCAAAGTTCGAATCAATTCATCATCCGACTCACTATAAAAATCACTTTTGATAGCCGCCGCTGCTAACGAATACATTGCCGAAGCCCCCACATAATCAACAATAGAGATACTAATTTGCTCCCCCTTATCATTCGTAAATTTCTGCTTAGAAGTAGAAATCGACAAGCCCATCGCCTTATTAATATTTCCTTTTGGCCCATCCTCCGAAGTAAAACCCGCTATATCAGGCATAAACTCCGCCAATTCCTTATAATGTAAAGCCGCCGTATCACCCTTCTCCTTCCGTCGCTCTGCCTTCTTTTTCTGCTCTTTCGCCAACTCCCCAATCTGCTTTCCCACCTCCGACAATTTATCCTCCATCTCCTCATCCAATTTCAGATTAATCGAGCCATCATCCTTTCCCGATGGCTCCACTTGGCAAGCCGCAAAGCAAGCAAAAAACAACACTAAAAAACTTAATCGTAGTAACATAATAATGGTTATTTAAGAATGAATATATGGGTACAAGATATATACCAACTAACCAACAATCACTTTGTTTTTTTCGTTCAAATAATTTTCATTTGGGCGTGTCCCTTTCATAGTTATTGAGTGGTTGGGTAACTGTGTGGTTGAATTTACGAAATAACACAACCACCCAACCACTCAACAACTATTTCGGGTCGGGCTATCCGTTTGTAGTTGCCTCATACCCACTAGTTCAGCATAGTCCTAGCGGTGTCTTCCGCTGTCAGCCCCGCTAGTCCTTGCTTCTCAATAGTGTCTATTTCACCAAGCTACCACTACTATCCCTCACGCGAAAATCGTGCGAAGTGCGATGTACTAAGTGCGACGAAGGTACTTTTACCTGCCATTATACATCATGTATTATCGAATGTATCGCTATTACAAAGGTATAAAGCGAGAAACATGTTAGAATATATACACAAATAGGAAAGAAATAGCCTCGTAGAGGCTTTATATTGATAAAACGCTGTCAAGCGACCTATGACTACTAGCCTCATAGAGGCTATATGTTAACATCCCCATGCATCAGTCACATCCCTATAAGCAAAATAGATATAATCTCTATGAGCTTAGTGGGTGGGTTTGGTAATCCTTAGAATGAGCGAATGGATGCTCGATGCATCCATGTCCTGAAGGGACAAAGGCACTAAGACTATAGAACCTGTAATTAATAATATTACATAGATTTAGCAACTTATAAATCAATGAAAGTTGCTAAAAGTAAAGTTGAAAATAGATTTAATAACACATTTATGTAATCATGGCAATTGAATTTATTGGTAGAAAATTGGAAAAAGAAGTTTTAAAAGAAGCAATTGATTCTTCGGAAGCAGAAATGGTAGCCGTAATAGGAAGACGTCGGATCGGTAAAACATTTTTGATTACTTCTGCTTATGCACAGCAAATTGTATTTGAAATATCAGGACTGCAAACCGTATCTCTAGAAGGGCAATTAAAAAATTTTGCAGCACAATTAACAAAAGTTATAAATCCTGATTTTCCTATTAAAACACCGACTGCTTGGTTTGAGGCATTTCAATTATTGATAAATTATCTTAAACCGTCCTGGGTGATGATAACTGCTTTGGGTTTTAAGCCTAATACACATAGTCTAGAATTAATTGAAAATCATATTACGTTGGAAGCTTTGTTTGAAGATATCTCTTTAGACTTCTAAGATATTCATACTTCGCACCCTCCTCACTTCCACCGCTTATGCGACCACAACCAACCCGCAGGCTCCTCCAAAATAATCTGCTCCAAAGTCTGCATAAACTGACGAGTAATCGCCCCCTTTTCCGATTGACTAGGATGCATTTCTAGTGGAATCAATTCAAAAGTATAATAGCCCCGTTTGACTCGTTGTTGGCGGACATAAAAAACAGGTAAGTTATATTGTTTTGCATAGCGTTCGACACCCATCAAGCAAGCTGTTTCTTGCCCTAGAAATTTCATCCAATAAGCATTTCGTTTTTTGAAAGGACGCTGATCGGAGAGCATCACAAAGGCACGCTTGGCTTGGTGATATCTTTCAAACGTTGTTTGGGTATCTTCGATAGAAACCAAAGTCATATCAAATTTCGCACGAGAACGGCGTAATAGTTGGTCAATCTTCGGATTACTCAATGGTTTGTATAAACCAATGGGTGGGTGTGCCACTTGAGGAGCGGCGCAGGTAGCCCCCCATTCCCAATTCACATAATGACTCCCTGCAACAATGACACTTCGTCCTTGCTCAAAATAAGGAGTCAATATTTCAGGATTAATGGCTTTATAGCGTGATACCATTTCAGCTACTGACAGACTAAAACCCCACACACCTTCCACAAAAACGTCCCCCAAGTTTTTATAAAAACCTTGTTCAATTTGCAGGCGTTCTGCTTCACTTTTATGGGGAAAAACAAGGAGTAAGTTTTGACGAACAGTAGGTAAACGATATTTAACGACTCGATATAAAACCCAAGTGACAAAATCGGCTAAACGATAGAGTAGGTGAGCAGGAAGCCAAGAGATTAGTAATACTAATAGGCGAAAGAAAAAATATTGTATATATTGCAAAGTAACTGGATTTATGTAAAATTACTACTTTTGTTGCAAATGACTTTATTATGAATTTATTTGAGGTAATTCTTCGCAATTTATTTGCTCCTTCACGAAGCCAAATTTGGGCAGAAGTAGCTAAACATACAGGCGCGAAAATATATGATGACTCCCGTTATCGGGCAGGTAAAATGATATTAAGACATCGTAACTGGCATATTGTCCTTGATATATTAAAACAAGGAAGCGGAAAGAATAATGCCCGATTTACCCGCATCCGTGCCCCATACATCACCAAAGATGGATTTACGTTCAATATCTATCGAGAAGGCTTTTTTAGCAATTTAGGAAAGCAATTGGGAATGGAAGATTTTGAAGTTGGTTATCCTGATTTTGATGAACAATTTATTATCAAAGGGAATGATTATTATAAGTTGATGAAATTCTTAGATAATCAAAATATCCGTAGCTTAATGCAACGACATCCCAAAGTGAGTTTGGAGGCACTAGATACCGAAGGTTTTCTAATTAGTAGATACCCCAAAGATGTGTATAAGTTAGAGTTTATTGTACGAGGAGTTATAAAGGACGTAGAATTATTAGTTATCCTATTTTTCTTATTCAAAGAAACACTTGATCAGTTGGTGGAAATTGGTGCGGCTTATGAGCGAGATCCAGAGGTGATGTTACAATAAATGAATGTTTTCATGATCACTTGCAGTTTTATAACAAGCCAGGGCTGCATAAAGTTTGATGAAAATTACTAAAGTTTATATTCTTCATACTTAATTTGATATTCCTTTGAAAAAATAGTGGATACGTGGTCGAAGAAATTGGCTTTTGCTTATTGGCAGACGACGATTAACGATTTAACGTCCGAGGATTGAACGATTAACGATGGAACGAGGAGGGTGTAGGGAGGGGAATGCCTATGTGCTTACCTCTGGTAAAATAGGGAGCACCCATTGACACTGTTGCTAATCTCTGTTTAGAACGTAAATCGTTCCATCGTAAATCGTCGGACGTTTTCGTGTGAGGGATAGCAGTGGTAGCTTGGCGAAATGGCTGCTTTTGTGAAGCTACGCCTAGCAGGGCTGACAGCGGAAGACACTGCTAGGCGCAAGCTGAACAAGCAGCTATGAGACAACTACAAACGTATAGCCCGACCTGAAGCAGGGCTTGTGGGATTGTGGGCTTGAGGGATTGTGTTAATGTTACGCGTACCTGTTATCAAGCCTACAATTTCCCAAGACATGTGGAAGGGCACACCCGATTAATCATTTATTTCTTCTGTAAATAACTCGTGCAACTTATTGTAAGTCTGCAAGCTTCCCACTCGAAAAGCGGTATATAATTCTTCCCATTCCTTCCCATTGCCATAACCAATACTCGTAGAAACCACCTCAGTACGCCCATTGCCCAAATAGCGGAATCGGATCACCTCTTGAATACGATCATTGTCTTTTCGAATGCGTTTGGGAATACTTTCTGGAAGGATGGTTTCGAAGCAAATCATTTCGTGGGGGAGATAACTCACAATAATACTTTTGACAGTTCCTTCACTTCCCATTTTGGCTTCTGGATTCGAATGTGTCCACAGATTGCCGCCGCGTGTAAAATTGATTTTAGCTTGTGCGACCATCCACGATTCTAAGCCCGATTGTGTGCTAAAAGATTTCCAAACTGTTTCTAAATCGGCAGGGACTACAACTGCAATTCGAATCATTTTTTCACCAGAAACGGCTGTAAATGATTGGTCGTTAGCTTGTGCGTATGTAAGGCTAGGTATAGCTAAAAGCATTGTAATTACTACAAAACAAGTCGAAAGTATACGAAATAGTAACAAAATGATATTTTTTTGATAAAAAAACTTCTTAAATAATAAGATGGTGAATGCTTGTTTATAAACTTGATAGTCTATGTGTTATGAAATAGAATTCTATTATGATTATAGTCTAGATACAGGGCAATTTTGAATATGACTATTGACTAATAGCAGATGTTTGTTTATATTTGAAATAGACACTTAAACCATTGCTTTCTCGATGTTGTCAACTTTCATCCCGATTGTATATCCGACAATACTGAGGAAAACATGTAATTAGCTGTTAAGCAGGGGGCAATAATTCGTTTATTGCCCTTTTTTATTGCTTAATACTTAACAATTTTCCTCGTTAGAAATCCTTCCTGAGCATTTCCCATTTTGACCAAATAATAACCACTTGGAACACCTGCTCCCCATATAATAGGTGTATTACTAAAAGTCGTTTGTTGACTTATCAATTGCCCTTGTAAATTATATACTTCCAATTGTATGGGTTGTTGTGAATGACTAGCATTTTTTTGTTGAAGCTCTAGGACGGTTGTTTGTGCAAACAAAGAAGGTTGAGCGTTTAAGTGATAGTTATTTGGATCTAATGAAGGAATAGCTGTTTGCTTTTCTTCTCGAATTTCGAAGGCATCAAAAGCCATTTCTGTTACTTTGAAATCGGGAAAGGTGGCTATCGCATGGATACTTAGACGCATGGAATCGGTTAGTGGAAGAAAGTCGCTTGGTCTAAATTCGAAGTATAACCATTGACTTCTTTGAGCATTATAAGAGTCTATTCGTTGTACTCTTACTTGATCTTCTCCATTTAAAATATTGAAGGTGACATTGTCTGTATTTTCTTCGAAATCAGAACTATAAAACCAGAGGTAAAAACTAATAACCGCATCTGGTTTATCACTCAAATCGAAAATGGGAGAGGTGATCGCAGTGATGGCTTCATCCAAATCAGCATTGTCGGCAAATCCGGGATAATTACCTGTCATATAGCAATAATCTCCTTCGTCGGTATCAACATCTGCTCCGGGGTTGGCAGCATAAGTAATCTCTCCTGAATTATCGTAGGTGGGAATGGGAATGGCACGAATCCATTCTCCATTTGGGTGAGCATCTCCAGCCAATCGCCATCCTAAATCGGTTCGAAAATCATCATAGTAACCTGCTTCCATTTCAACAATGATTTCGTATTGGTCATTATTCAACTCCATGACTTGATTTTTTGGATGATAGCCCCAAGCTGTCACTAATAGTTTATATTCGTCCTCGTAAGCTTCATCTATTACGGAGTAGATTCCTGTTTCATTTTCCACCACCTGATAAGCTGCCACAGAATTTTCAATATCTACAACAGCATTGTTGATAGGAGCACCAGTTATTGCATCAATAACTTTTACTGTTAAGGGGAAAGAAGCTTGTTTTTCAAGCGTGATATCTAAAGAGGTAACTTGTCCACTTTTAAGTGCGATACCTTCTATTTTTTTTGCAAAGTAGCCATACTTATTAATCAGTAAGTCATAGTTGCCTTCTTCGGCAATTCCTACTTTATATTTCCCAAAGAGATTTGTTTTTTTCTGTTGGTCTGAATTGGATAATTGTAAATTGGCAGCAAAGATAGGTTGTCCATTTTCTGCATCGATAACCGTTCCACCTATATAAGCAGCTCGTTGGTAAACGGCATCTAATATAAAAAGACCATTTGCGCGATCTGTTGCCAATAAGTTACCAGAAGGTAAAAAGGGATAAGCCCCCCAACAACCCTGAAAGGCAATACTGTCAGCATCTGTTGTATCATAAAAGGCAGTTTCAACGAGGGCATCAGGTTCATTAGCATCGACTATTCTGACCCCATCCGTATAATGAGAAATGACTAAAAAATCATTGTGTACATGTGCATTATGTGGTACGACAGAACCTCCAGGAGTTGATTGGTAACGATCCACTTCAGTAATGTCATTTAAGTCTCTAATGTCATAAGCTGTGGTAAAGGCTCCTTGCTTTTCGTCGGTTGTAAAGATATGAGTACCATTATCAGAAAGCCATGCATTGTGTGTAAATTGTAATGGTGTTTCTACAGTTGCCATACGGGTTGGCTTTGCCCTGTTTCGCACATCAATAATTCCTAACCAGCCATTATAAACTTCACTGGTATACATAATGTCATCTCGAACAAATACATCGTGCGCGTATCCATCAAAATAAGCCCCTTTGAAAGTAGGTGAAGTCGGATCATCTTTTAAGTCATAAATCATTACCCCTCTATTGTTTACTATGAGGCTATTTTGGAGATTGGTAAATCCTGCGACATATAAGAAACCCGCTTCATCGATATAAAGATTATGACTTTTGTTGATCTTCCCGCGATCAATAAAGGAAAAGGTGTCTATCTTTTCGGGTAGTTCACTTAAGTCGATAATCAATAAACCACCTTTTGTTTCATTATTTATATATGCATAGTGTTCATAGGTTTTTATATCGCGCCAAGTACTTACCTCGCCACCTATATAAAACAATTCTTTTGCTTCAGTTGGAACAGTGACATCTACAATAGAGACACCAGATTGGGTACCTACAATGGCATACTCATTGGCAGCATCATCAACATAAGCCCAAATATCATTGACATTTCCAGTAAAGGTCACTTGACCCAATTTAGGTAATTCTTGTTGCCCAACTGCTACAAGAGAAATACTAAGTAGTATAAGCGTGAGGATTACTTTACTTGTGAATTGATGAAATAACATAAATTATTTTTTTCGAAGAGTCATATATTTATCAATAAAATGACTAATTTAAAGTGAAAGACGAAAGTATGACGAATTTGATACAGAGGTTGTGTAAAGATAAGGATTGCTCATTCATAAAAATGTTTTTTTTACAACAATGTCTGCCAAAAAATATACAGCTCCTTGGTATATCTATTTATTTAGCTTTTTGTGGGATCAAGTATTGGAGGTTAGAGAAAATGCAATCAATGAGCATTTAGAGGTATCTCTTAGTAGAGGGCGTCTTAAATTGAATAGTCGAAATGCGACCTATTCTTATGAAGACCTATACTCCAATTTTTATAGAACTTTTAAGCAGTTAAAATTTCAAGAAAAGAAGTTTAATGATGTATTAATCATGGGATTTGGATTGGGCAGCATTATGATCATGCTAGAGAAATATTTTAGTCAAAATGCAGATTACGTAGGAGTCGAACTAGATGATGATGTAATTGAAATTTGTTATAAATATTTAGGAAGTGATTTGTTAGACAAAGTAGATTTGTTTCAAGAAGATGCGTTTACCTTTCTATCCACTTACCCAGCTAAAGAATTTGATCTGATTACCATAGATATATTCATAGATACAGTTACACCCACCAAATTTCGATCACTACCTTTTTTGCAATTACTCAAAAAGCGAATAAAAGCGCAAGGTTATCTCGTTTACAATGTCCTTGTAACCAATCCAGTGGATGAAAAAGAAGCAAAGAAGTTTTTTCGAAATAAATTTCGATTAGTATTCCCCCAAGCAGATATTGTAAAACTATATGGCAATTGGATGCTATTCGCACGGATGGATTAATGATGTAGATTCGCATTATTTTTGCAATCTCTCTTAACAAACCGTATTTTTGCAGCCAATATCTTATCTTCTTCTTATTATTATCCACAAACAATTCATACTATGCTACCCAAAAAAGTAGTGATAATTGATGGGTGTAGAACTCCTTTTCTACGTTCAGGAACCGACTATATGGATTTAATGTCTTATCAACTAGGACAATTTGCCATCAAAGGACTCATTGACAAAACAGATATTGATCCCGCCATTGTGGATCGAGTCATTCTGGGAACCGTTATTTCAAATATCAAAACCAGCAATGTGGCGCGGGAAGCAGCCCTCACAGCAGGTATTCCGCACACTACGCCTTGTCATACGGTAACCCAAGCTTGTATTTCCGCTAACAGAGCCATTGCTTCGGGAATTGGAGAAATCGTTATGGGACAAGCAGATGTGGTAATAGCAGGAGGTGTAGATAATACCTCTGATACACCCATTGGTTTTAGCAAAGAAATGCGTAAAAAACTCTTTAAAGCACAAAAACTCAAAGGCGCAGGAGATACGCTCAAGTTTGTAACAGGTTTACGCCCCTCCGATATTATTCCCGAACGTCCTGCTGTTGCAGAATACTCAACTAACCGTACAATGGGGCAAGATTGTGAAATCTTAGTATCTAATTACGATGTCGGACGTGCCGAACAAGATGCCTTTTCAGAGCGATCTCACCACCTAGCTGCCAAAGCGATGGAAGAAGGACATCTTCCCGCCGAAATGGTACCCGTTTCTATCCCACCTAATTTTACTCCCATCAAAAAAGATAATGGGGTAAGAGCAAATACGTCTAAAGAAAAACTCGCCAAATTACGTCCAGCGTTCGATAGAAATCACGGAACAATCACCGCAGGAAATGCTTCTTTCTTGACCGATGGGGGAGCGGCCGTATTACTCATGTCCGAAGAAAAAGCCAAAGAATTAGGACTTAAGCCCAAAGCACGTATTGTAGACTTTGCTTTTTCAGGGCAAGACTTAGACGAAGAATTACTATTAGGACCTACCTACGCCACCGCCAAGTTACTTAAGCGGACAGGCATGAAATTAGAAGACATGGATGTTATCGAGTTTCATGAAGCCTTTGCAGGACAAATTCTAGCCAATTTAAAATGCCTTGCTTCCGATGAATTTGCGAAAGAAAAACTAGGATTGAAAAAGGCAGTAGGAAAAGTACCGATGGATAAATTTAACCTTTGGGGTGGTTCGCTTTCTATTGGACATCCATTTGGTGCAACAGGTGCAAGATTAGTCACCACTGCTGCCAATCGCCTGCATCACGAAAACGGACGTTACGCCTTACTCGCTGCTTGTGCCGCAGGCGCACACGGACACGCCATGATTCTAGAAAGAATCTAAACCATCTAATCCCAAAGGGATTACATCAATAACTTAGGATAACATCCTAAGAATAAAAAATAAACCAATGACCACAAATACTACTTCTCTAAAACGAGAAGACCTAATCACCATAGAAAAAAAAGATGGACTCGCAACCATCTGGCTCGATAAAAAAGGAGAGAAACTCAATACCATCTCCATGGATTTTATCCCTCTTTTTGAAAGTAGCTTCGAGGAGGTCCTCAATGATTCCTCTATTCGTGCCGTTGTACTAATCAGTCCTAAAAAAGACTTTATTGCAGGGGCAGATGTACACACCTTTACCGCTGAAAAACCAGGCGACTTCCAACCCTTCACCCGCAAGGGACACGAAATTCTGAAACGAATTGAAACGAGTTCCAAACCTGTTGTTGCAGCCATTCATGGAGCCTGTTTCGGACTCGGACTCGAAATAGCCTTAGCCTGTGCAGGTCGAATTATTACCGATGATCGTTCTACCAAACTAGGACTACCAGAAGTAAAACTAGGACTATTACCAGGCGGAGGAGGAACGCAGCGTTTACCACGTCTAGTAGGGATTCAAAAAGCCCTCGACATGATGCTACAAGGGAAAAATATCTATGCCCGACCAGCCATCAAAATGGGACTCGCTGATCGCTCCGTACATAAAAGTAAACTCTATAAAGCTGCTTGTGAGTTTGCCCTGGAAATTGCCAACAATGAATTTACCCGCAAAAGCAAGCTCGATACCAAGGACAAACTCCTAGAAGGAACCAGTTTTGGACGCTCGGTAATTTTTAATCAAGCCCGCAAAATGGTACAGAAACAAACCAGCGGAAATTATCCTGCTCCCTTCGAAATTATCAAATGTGTGGAGGTAGGAATGGAACAAGGAATCGAAGCTGGTTTTGCCGAAGAAATTGTCCGTTTCGAAAAATTAATGCTCACACCCGAAAGCCGTCAGCTACGCCATATCTTCTTCAATATGACCGAAAAGAAGAAGAACCCTATGGCAGATAAAGCAAAGAAGGTCGAGTGTATCGCCATGCTCGGAGCTGGGTTTATGGGCGCAGGGATTACCGAAGTCAGTATCACCAACGACATCGATGTCATCCTAAAAGACATTAGCGAGGATACTATTGCTTCTGCTAAGAAATTGATTTGGAAAAGCTTTAGCAAAAGTGTAAAGCGTAAATCAATGGGCAAAATAGAAGCAGAACGCCTCATTGGTGAAATCAAAGGACAATTGGATTATAGTGGCTTCAAACGCCCCGAAATAGTAATCGAAGCCGTATTCGAAGACCTCGATTTAAAACAACGAGTACTTGCAGAAGTAGAAGCAGTTACTAGTAAAGATTGCATTTTTGCGAGTAACACTTCCGCCTTACCGATTTCTGCTATTGCCGAAAAATCAGCCCGCCCCGAACTTATTATTGGGATGCATTATTTTTCACCTGTTCCCAAAATGCCACTGCTCGAAATCGTTAAAACCGAAAAAACAGCCGATTGGGTAGTTGCCACTTGTTTAGACATCGGAATCCGTCAAGGCAAAACATGTATCGTTGTCAAAGATGGTCCAGGTTTCTACACCACCCGCATTCTAGCTCCATTCATGAACGAAGCCCTTTTGATGCTCGAAGAAGGAGCCAAGATTGATGACCTTGATAAAGGCATGAAAGATTTTGGGTATCCTGTTGGTCCCATCACCCTCATGGACGAGGTCGGAATAGATGTTGGTGCCCACATTATGAGCGGCGACCTTATCAAACTCTTTATTGAACAACGAGAAGATGTAAAAATCAGTGAAGCGATCATGGAAATGAGTAAGATGGGTTACAAAGGGCGCAAAAACAAAAAAGGATTCTACAAATACGATCCAAAAACAGGCAAAAAAGGCGAGTATAACCCCGAAGTATATGCCTACTTTGGTGGTGATGAGCGTCGAGAAATGGACAAACAAACCATTCAACGACGTTGTGCCTTAGTAATGGTCAATGAAGCAGCTATGTGCCTGCAAGAAGGTATTATCGCCAATCCAACAGACGGAGATGTCGGAGCTATTTTCGGTATCGGATTCCCGCCATTTAGAGGAGGCCCTTTCCGCTATGTCGATGAATTAGGAGCCTCAAAAGTGGTCAAACGTCTCGAAAAACTCGCAGAACGTTTCGGAGGTCGCTTCAAACCAGCCGATATTTTGGTCGAATACGCTAAGGAAGGCAAAAAGTTTTATCCTTAATTGGAGGGGGATTGTTCTAATTGGAGAATATGACAACATCCAATCACCCAGTCACTCAATCACCCAATCACCAATAGCTGGGCGTGTCCCAGCCGCAATGCTGCCATCCGCCCGTTCATGCGTCCTCGCATGAACTAAACGGATGACAGCACTGCGGCTGGGTCGGGCTATCCGCTTGTAGTTGGCTTGCAGAAAAGGTGTTCGGCGAATACGCCTAGCAGTGTCTTCCGCTGTCAGCCCTGCTAGGCGTGCCTCACTACCTTTCTGTACAGACGTTGCACGCAACGTCTCTACGCCAAGCTACCACTACTATCCCTCACGTAAACCAATGAGTGAATTAGTGAATGTGTGATTGAGAGAATAAGCGTTACGCTTCACTCATTCATTCACTCAACCACTCAATCACTCGTTTATTTTGAACACCTACGGCAAACAATTTCGCATCACTACCTTTGGAGAATCTCACGGCGTCGGATTAGGCGTTATTATAGATGGTTGTCCAGCAGGTTTAGTAATAGACATAGACTTTATACAATCTGAACTCGCAAGGCGGCGCCCAGGGCAGTCAGCTATTGTTACCCAACGGAAAGAAGGAGATGAAGTAGAAATCATGTCAGGCATTTTCGAAGGAAAAGCCACTGGCACACCTATCGCCATGATCATCCGCAATAAAGATCAACGTTCCCGCGATTATAGCCATATTGTGGACAAGTATCGTCCCTCCCACGCAGATTTTACCTATGATCAAAAATATGGATTCCGCGATTACCGAGGAGGAGGAAGATCTTCTGCGAGGGAAACAGTGGCACGCGTGGCAGCAGGGGCTATTGCCAAGCAATTCTTAAAACAGCAAGGAATACATATTACCGCGTGGGTACAACAAGTAGGGAGCCTTAAAGTAGAACAAAGTTACCACGACTTAGATTTTACGCAAATAGAGCAAAATCCCGTCCGCTGTGCCGATCCAAAGATGGCCATCGAAATGGAAAAATTAATACGAGCGGTTCGCAAAGATGGAGATACGATAGGAGGATGTGTAGGTGCGGTGATTCAAGGAGTACCAGCGGGATTAGGGGAACCTGTCTTTGATAAACTACACGCAGAACTAGCCAAAGCGATGATGAGCATTAATGCGGCTAAAGGATTTGAATACGGTTCTGGATTCGATGGAGCTATGATGCGTGGATCAGCCCATAATGACCGATTCGTTACGGATGAAGCAGGAGAAATTGTTACGAAAACCAATTTTTCAGGAGGCATACAAGGAGGCATTTCAAATGGGATGGATATTTACTTCAGGGTAGCTTTCAAGCCTGTTGCTACGATTATTCCCGACCAAGAGACTGTCGATAAAGAAGGAAAGGCTACGACAATCAAAGGAAAGGGGAGGCACGACCCTTGTGTGTTGCCAAGAGCTGTTCCTATTGTAGAGGCAATGGCAGCTTTGGTAATCACAGACTTCTCTTTACGTCAATTAGCTAGTCGAATTTGACATTTTTTTTGAATAATAAACTACACTACACGATGAATTTTAAACTTTTAGGATTAATCCTATTAACCCTTCTATGTTGGTTACCAATAAGCTCACAAGCGCAAGTCAATAAAAATGACTGGAAACTTCATACTCCTAGAAGAAATAATGTAGACCTTAACTTTTCAGCCACTCACACTAAATTTCAACAAGCCTATATTTCTATTGAAGATCTCAAAGAAAAAATGCAGCTTGTGACACAAGAAATAGAACTCCCAACACCTGATGGACATTTCGAAACCTTTGAGATACAACCAGTACAAGTGGTTGCAAATGAGGTAAAAGATCTGTATACCATCAAAACATTTAGAGGGACTAAAAAAGGGGATGCTACGTCAATTATCGCCTGTAATATTAGTGATCAAGGATTTCATGCTGCCGTATATGATGGGGAGGATAGTTATTTTATAGAACCTATACATAATGATCATCCAGAGCATGTAGCGATTTTTTATAATCAAGATAGATTATCAAATATTACTTGTCATGTACAAGCATTGGTGAAAGATGATATAACCATAGAGGCTTTATCTCTTCAAGGTAATTCGAACAAAAAACGTAGCTTTCGACTAGCAATCGCTGCAACAAGTACCTATTGCAACGATTTTGGAGGGGAGCCTTACAGTGACACCAATGTTCTGAATGCATTAGCTGCGGGAGTTAATTTAATCAATCCTATTTTTCTTCGAGATGTAGGAATAGAGTTTACCTTAGTAACAAATAATGCACTAATCTTTGCTGATTATTATGAAGATCCATATGATATGTATGATCAAGATGAAGCATCAACTATCAATCATGAAGAGTGTGTAAATGCACTTGGTGAGGATGGTTTTGATATTGGACATGTGATAGGTACCGAGGATGAAGGGGGTGTGGGTAGTTTAGCTTGCATCTGTGATAACGCTACTAAGGGAGAAGGAGTATCTAGTGGACCTACTGATATTATTGAGCTTTGGGTAGATCTTGTTAGTCATGAGCTAGGGCATCAATTGGGTTCGGAACACAATTTTTCATCCGAAGAATGTGCAAACTCTTATATGGGTCATCGCTTTGAGCCAGGAGAAGGTTCAACGATCATGTGTTATGTAGGTGTCTGCGAAGTGGGACCATCAATAGTTACTACTCCTTATTTTCATTATAATTCTATCAAAACGATTCGAACAGCCTTAAATGAGACTGCTTGTACTGGCTCAATTGTGAGTGGGAATACGAATAGCCCTATAGCAGATGCAAAAGCAGATATTACTATTCCTAAAGAAACTCCCTTTATCTTAGTGGGAAGTGCTACTGATGAAAATGATGGGCTTGAGAACTTAACTTATAATTGGCATCAGTGGGAAGGAAGTGGTGAGGAAACGGTAGGTCAACCCAATTGTGAGAATTTAGATCAACCTTTGTTTAAATATGTCGCACCTTCCACTGAAAATCATCGTTCATTCCCTCAATATATAGATGTCTTAGCAGGCAACAATCATAAGTTTTGGGAAAAACTTCCTTGTGTGGCAGGAGAAATGGACTTTTCATTAGCTGTTCGAGATAATAATACCACCTTTGGTAGAATCGCACAAGATATAATGAAGGTAAATGTCGCTGATACGGGACCATTTGAAGTAAGTGCTCCTAATGGTGGTGAAACTATCATTGGAGGAACTTCTGAAGCCATAACATGGACGGTGAATGGTACAGATGCACATTGTCCTTTAGTAGATGTTTTGTTTTCATCAGACCGAGGAGTTACTTATACGATTATTGCTGATGGAATAGCAAATAATGGTAGTGCATTGTTAGAATTGCCCAATATACCAACTACAAAAGGGCGTATTCTAGTTCGATGTGATGTAGAAGGTAAATTTAGGGCTTCCTCTACTTTTTTTGATGTATCTAATAATGATTTTGTCGTTGAGGCAGGAAGTACAGGTACATATGAACTTGCAGGTTTCAGCATTTCTATTTTTCCTAATCCGACATCAAAACAAATTTCTATCATTCCCTCAAACACAGACTCATTTGCATTTGAGTTGATTGATTTAAATGGAAGAATTATAAAAGCAGGTGAAATGAACCAAGCAACTAATATAAATGTGCTTGGTATTCCTGCTGGATTGTATTATTTGCGAATAGTAAATCAATATTCAGGTAAAGCTGTTGCCGAAAAAATAGTTATTGAATAATAATCAACTAAAATACTAATTCAATTATATAAAAACAGGAACATGAAGGCACTCATAATATTATCCTTAATTACAGCTACCATCGTCTGTATTAGTTGTAACAAGCATTCATCAAAAAAAAGTGTTGAAAAGATTGATCACACTTTTGAAGTGGAATACAAAAGAGGAAAAGGTAGGTCAAAGAGCAAACCTGCTTATACTATTGCACTAAAAGGTAATGTTGTTACATTTAATGGCATTGCTAATGTTGATGTGATGGGAGAAAAAACCTTTGAAATCTCTACTTCAAAATATAAAGCGATTAAAGAAGCATTTGATAGTAGTAACTTTTCCGAATTTGAAGAGCTGTATCAGGGAAGAATGCGGGACTTACCGATGATGAAGCTCACTTTTAAGGAGCATACGGTGAAATATCAAGAAAAAGCAGCCCCCGAAAATTTAGCAAAGTTGGGTCAAAAAATGGAAGAATTATTACCTACTAAATAAAGACATTCATTATGGTCTTCCTGTATCTAAGTAAAGATGAAAAAATAAATTGATCAAATATTGCTAGGCTATTTGTTGACAAGACAAGGCGATGAACGAGCGATAAAATGCATTGCATTTTTGGATGTCCAGTGGACATTCAAGCGAAGAGAACCGCTTGCGGATGCTTGGCAGCAGTGGGCTTCTGGCGAGGCTTTTCAACGAAGTATTGTTAGCAAAGAGACAGCTAGATTGGTCAATTTATTCTTTCCTCTTTACCAGCGATGTACTAATTAGTTACATCACCTATATTTTTTTGCCTTTTTAAGCTTGGTTGTAAAATCAAGACAGCTTCTAAACCTTACTTAGACAAAAGTATGACTAAACTAATTTGTAAATCTGTATTTGCTTCAATACATTTGCATTCCTACTTTCGTAGTTAGGTTTAATTTTTTATTTTTTTTTGACAACAATAGTGTTTTTCTCAATTTTAGCTCTACCCAATTTCTAGGGACATACAGAAACAGATAACTTACCTTTACATAGGGCTGCTTTGATTTATATTTATTGAGGGTAATTTGATATTTGTACGCAAGTATAAAATCTTTACATTTTTTTAATTGTAGTAATCTGCAACTATTTTTCTATTTGAAATAGCATAATGATTAGTTATAAATTAAGTAAAAATGTTGATTTGCAAGGTTTTGTATTTTGTATATAAATAGATTTGAATTTAAGTATCGTCTTTATAGCGTATGTACTGTTATACTTCCTTTTGTACATAGATGAAAGGTAGTAAACTCCCCAATTAATTGACTTATGGTATAAATTTTGATCTATAAAGGATTAATACCTCGCAAAAATACCTAAGTGATTGAGTAAAATTTTATGATTAAAAACACTAAACAATGGATTATCACCTTGCTAACCTTGAATCACAAGATTATATTGAATTAGACAAGAAAAGTTGGTTGCAAATTTTAAGTGCAGCTTACCAAGGAGGATGGCGTCCAAAAGGAACAATTATGCAAATTGGCAATCAGGATATACATGTTACGCATGTAGGAGGAGAAACGATAACAATCGGAAGTGCTATTAATAACACGACACATTGGAGCGGGAATTATACGGAAATGAGGCGACAAATTGTTACAGAGAGAGATTCTATCGCATTTGCGCTTGCCTTGAAAGAATCAACTATTGACCCGGTAATTATCTCTTTTATAGCTAAAGGAGCTTTTCGAATTGGAAAATCAGCCACTGGAGAAGTAGAACTACAAGAGGGAGCCGCATTAGAGGCTACTGTTGTTACACTTGAAAATACGATGAATGAAAATCCAGAATTGGATACTTTACAAAGAAGAGCTTAAAAAGCTTATTTCTTCTTTGATCTAACCCATTTTATAGCCTCAATCAAACTACCCATTTTTTTTATCTATTTGTGATAATAGATCTACCCCCCAGTTGAAATGCTTGAACAATAGTTCCAACGGTGTAGATAAGGAGGCAGTTAACATCAACTTTTGCTGTGTGAATGGATGCTCAAAAGCCAAGCTTCTGGACATCAATAACAGATTAGGGATTTTTATTTCTTCTCTGAAAAAGCGGTTATGCTTATTATCTCCGTATAGGTTATCTCCAATAATAGGATGACGTAGGTGTCCCAGGTGTTTTCGCAACTGGTGCTTGCGTCCTGTTACTGGTTCAAGATATACGAGTGAATATCTAGCGGTTTGATAACGGCCAACAGCACACGGCAATTCAATGGTTTTAAGTGTGGTTAATTTTGTTACTGCCTCCTGTTTTATATTTTTTCCCTCCTTTTGTAGTGCATAGTCAATAAGAATACTTGATGGAGTGTATCCCCGCGCCAAAGCAAGATAAGCCTTCTGCACTTTTCGTTCCATCCATAATATACCCATCTTTTGGGCAGCTTCTTTGTGAAGCCCAAATAAAAGCACTCCTGCGGTCTTTCGATCAAGGCGGTGAATAGGGTAGACGCGTTGTTTTATTTGCTTGCGAAGTATTTGTAAGGCAAATAAATCCGTTTCTTCAGCAATTTTGGTGCGGTGAACGAGCAAGCCAGAGGGCTTGTGTACAGCAATTAGGTGCTCATCTTGATAAATCACTTCTAATCTTTCCATCTATATCCGTATAATTTTTTATAACTGACTTAAAACTTTAAATTTGCGCTTATTTATTGAATTTACAAGTAAAAACATAATTAAGTGAAAGTACTAGGCATAGATATAGGAGGTTCAGGTATGAAAGGAGCACCTGTAGATACTCGTACAGGAGAATTATTAGCAGAGCGTTATCGCGTAGAAACTCCTCAACCTGCTACTCCCGAAAGTGTGATTGAAAAAGTGGGGGAGATTGCCCGACATTTTAATTGGCGTGGACGAATTGGGTGTGGTTTTCCAGCAGCGATTTTACATGGAAAAGTGATGACTGCTTCCAATATAGATAAAGCATGGATTGGCCGAGAGGTAGCTAGTGATTTTGAAAAGGTAACGAGTTGCCCTACTAATGTAATTAACGATGCTGATGCAGCTGGATTGGCAGAAGTCGCTTTTGGGGCGGGCAAAAATCGAACAGGGCTATTGTTTGTAGTAACGGTAGGTACGGGTATTGGCTCGGCTTTGATTAATAGTGGGAAACTCGTTGCTAATACTGAGTTGGGGCATCTACATTTTAATGGGATGGTAGCTGAAAAATTTGTGGCTGATTCGATCCGCAAAAAGGAAGGCTTAAGCTGGGATGAATGGGGAAAACGTTTTGATCAATACTTAGTACACATTTACCGCTTGTTTTATCCAGATATGATTATTGTGGGTGGAGGAGCTAGTAAGAAGTTTGAATTGTACAAAAAGCATTTGTCTATTGCTGATAAGGTGATGCCTGCAGTGTTGTTGAATAATGCGGGTATTGTAGGGGCTGCGCTTGCTGGGAGATCGAATTAGTCCACCACCGATTTCTCTGATTTACACGGATTTAATGACCACTGATTTCTCTGATTTACACGGATTTTGCACAGATTGATTGTGTTAGGCGTTATAAGATGAAATAATTATTGGGATAAATAATAGTGTTCTCTTATTAATCTGTGATATTAATTACAACCGATTAACTATTAATTTTAGAAAACGATAGTTTATGTCGATCATTCGAAATCTGAAGGCATTAAATGAAATTTCATATACAATAATTGGAGCAGTTTATAAAGTACATCGAACTTTAGGACCTGGATTACTTGAATCGACTTATGAGGTTTGTCTGGAATATGAATTGTTAAAACAAGACTTAAAAGTTATAAGACAAAAAGCTTTACCTGTTGTATATGAGGAAATTAAACTAGATGCAGGTTATCGTATTGACCTATTGGTTGAAAACAGCATTATCTTAGAATTAAAGGCTGTTGAGGCAATTGAGCCTATTCATAAAGCGCAGATAATGACCTATCTGAAATTGTCTGAAAGAAAATTAGGCTTACTATTAAATTTTAATGTGGAAAATATGCAAAAAGGGATTACACGAATCATCATGTAATCCCTTTTTATTTTGTGAGTATTCAATTTTTATAATCTGTGCAAAAATCCGTGTTAATTTGCGAAATCCGTGGTTGAACACCTACTTGAACTTAAAGTTGAAGGTCATTGTCCCACCCTGTCGTTCCACAGCCTTCGAATCTTTAGAGAATTTAGAGGCACGAGCCGCCTTTTCCGCCATTTTTTGTAACTCTCTGTTAGTGGTTGTAGAACCAGCACCAGTCGCTCTTGCTTCAATCACCTTTCCGTTTCTATCCACTCGAATTTTGACGACTACCTTACCAGTAGTCTGTGTATTATCTTTGATTTTAGGTACATACACTAAGTCTCTATTTCCTAAGCTATAACCTACACCAACATCCCCTTTTCCATAGCTTTTATCTCCTTTATTAAAAGAAATATCTTTCTTACCCATTTTTGAACCTAAATCACTTTTCTTGTCCTTATCTTTTCCTTGCGAGGTGCTTTTAGAATCTTTCTTTCCTTTAAATAAGGCTGATTGATCTACTTCAGGTTTCTTCTGCGGTTTTGGTGCAGGAGGAGCAGGTACCGGTTGTGGTGCAGGCTCTGCTGCGGGAGTAGGCGCAGGAGGAGATGGTTGTGGTTTGGCTGCTTTTTTAGGAGCAGGTTTGGGAGCCTCTTTTTTAGGAGGTGCCTTTGTGGGTTGTGGCTTTGGAGCAGGTTGAGCTGTTTCAACTGGCTTTGCTGGCTTAGGAGCCGGCTTTTCTGCTGGTTTAGCTGGTTTTTTAGGAGCTTTTACTTCCTTTGGTATTGGCTTGGCACTTGCCTTGCTTTTTTGCGTTTCTTTTTTAGGTATTTCCTTTGCCGCCTTTTTACTAGATTTTTTAGACGTTTCTTTTGCCTTTGTTTTAGTAGGCGGCTTAGGAGTTGGAGGTGTTTTTTTCTTAGGTTTAGGAGCGGGCTTTTTCGCTTGTTCTGTCTTTTTCTTGTTGCGATCGTTTTTCTTTGGCAGCGCGGGAGCCTTTTCGTTTTCAGTCGTTTGAATTTTATTTTCTACAATTCCTTTGGGGGCTTCTGGTTGGGCGGGAGCTTCTACATTTGGTGGAGCAGCTTCTGCGGCTTCGGCTGGTGTTGCTTCTGCCTCGGCAGCTTCTGCTTCAGCGAGTAGTGCGCTTTCTTCGGCGGGCATACTGGCTTCGGTAACGGGTTGTACCTCGCCTGATCCTTCATCGGTAGTACCAAAGTTGATGAGAATGCCTTCGATGGGCTTGTCTTCGACTGGTTTGTCCATAGCAAAGAAGAAGAAAACGAGTAGTAATAGGGCGTGGTATAGGATCGTGCCGATTAGCCCTCTGGTGGATAGCCCTTCTTTTTTATTTAGAGATATTGTAGACATGTGTTAATGAGTGATTGAGTGATTGGGTGATTGAGTAGAGACAAGGCATGCCTTGTCTTTACGAATGTCATCCATTCATTGTTTTTGCGTGAGGGATAGTAGCGGTAGCTTGGCGTAGAGACGTTGCGTGCAACGTCTGTACAGAAAGGTAGTGAGGCACGACTAGCAGGGCTGACGGAGGAAGACACTGCTAGGCGTATTAGCCGAACACCTTTTCTGCAAGCCAACTACAAGCGGATAGCCCGACCTTGAATAGTGGTTGAGTGGTTGGGTGATTGAATTGTTGAGTTAACGATGTAACACAAATCCCAACCACTCAACCACTATGAAGGGGCACGCCCAAAAAAAATATTTAATCATCCTCAAGAGGAGTCGTTGCTAATATCATTTTTACTTGCAGATTTTTGGCGATATTCATGACTTCAATCGCCTTTTCTACTGCAATAGATTTATCCATATAAAGAACGATCGTAGGATCTTCTTTGGTACTTACTAGTTCTTGCAATTGCGGTTCCAGTTGTTCGAAAGCAACTTCTTCTTCATTGATTTTGTAGACTTCTTCGTTGTTAATAGCCACTGTGATGGGTTCTTGGGCAACGAGAGCTTGCGAATTGGAACTGGGTAATACGAGGTCAACTCCATTGGGAGTGACAAAGTTGGAGGTCAACATGAAAAAGATCAGTAACAGAAAAATGATGTCTGTTAGCGAGGACATGTTGAAATTTGGATTCCGTTTATTGGAGGGTCTAAGTGCCATTGTGTGAGCAGTTTAGTGGGGTGAATTAGGCCTTTTCCATAATTTTGGCAGGCTCTTGTAAGAAATCAATAAACTGAACGGTGGTGGCTTCCATTTTATAAACGACTTTTTCGACTTGTGCGACTAAAAAGTTGTAGCAGATAAAGGCGATAATTCCGATGGTGAGTCCTGCTGCAGTCGTGACGAGTGCTTGGTAAATACCTCCTGCTAACATACCAGGGTCTACTTTTCCACCTGCTGCTGTGAGGGTGGAGAGTTTGTAGAAGGCTTGAATCATACCTGTTACGGTTCCCAAGAATCCAATCATGGGGGCTGCACCTGCAATGGTGGCGAGTGTCGCTAGGTTTTTTTCTAGTTGTAAGAGTTCTAATTTTCCTTCGTTTTCGATGGCTACTCGAATGCTGGATAATGGTTTTCCAATACGAGAGATTCCTTTTTCGACCATGCGTGCAATGGGGGTATTTTTGTCACGACAGAGGGCTTGTGCTGCTGTCATATTTCCCATGAGCATGTATTCGCGGATACGAGAAATGAAGTTGTCATCTACGCGTCCTGCATTGCGAATTTTGATGAATCGGTCGATGAAAATATAGATGGCGATGATAGAGAGAATTAGGAGTGGGATCATAAATGCCCATCCTCCTTTTGCGAGTAATTCTAGGATACTGAGTTTTTCTACCGTGTCACCTGTGTTGGAAATGGTATTGGCTGCTAGTGCAGCGGAGTCGGTTACTTGTAGTAAGAAAAGTTTTAGCATGGGTGCCTCAGTTAGGGTTTGGTTGTTAAAAAAGCTTGATTAAACTATTGTACGTAAATTGTGGTAATAAGTTAACAAAATAAATGATTAATCTTGACTATCAAAATTAAAAATGTGCTAATTTACATACATATGGAGGGTGAAAAGAAGAGTTACTGGGATACTGCGTAGTGGTAATTGTATATATTACCAGTATTAGAACGTCAAAAGTTCCCCCTGATATTGTGTAAGACCGTTATATTAGGGACATATTAAATGATCGGATGGTTTAGTAGCGTTCCTGATTCTATTTTATACCCTCTAAGAAAGTCGGTTATTGGCATTCTTTTTTTACTTTCTAATTGTAAATCTAGGATGGATAATGCTTGGTCACAAGTACCAATATGGAGCCAGTTTTTACCATCTGTATGTATTTCACCAGGAGCTAAGTATTTTTCTTGTTCTTCTACTATATTGGTCGCAAACAGTTTGAGTTTTTTGTTATGGAGAGTGGTATAGGCCGCAGGGTAGGGAGATAGTCCGCGAATATGATTATAGATTGTTTCGGCAGATTGGTCCCAATTGATTTCGCAAGTTGATTTATAAATTTTTGGTGCTTTTTTGATGTCACCTTCTGGCAATACTTGTGGGGTGCGTGGAGCGGTTCCATCTTCGATTCCTTGCACTGTTTTGAGTATTACATTTGCCCCAATTTGCATCATGCGGTCATGTAGATCTCCTGCGGTATCCGTTTTGTGAATCGGAATTTTTTCTTGGTAAATGAGTTCGCCTGTATCTATTTTTTGTTCGATAAAAAAGGTCGTAACTCCTGTTTCTGTTTCACCATTGATGACTGCCCAATTGATGGGGGCTGCGCCTCGGTATTGAGGGAGTAGGGAGCCATGTAAGTTGATACAGCCTTTGGGAGGCATTTCAAAAACGAGGGCTGGTAGCATCCGAAATGCTACCACTACTTGTAAATCGGCTTGTAAACTTTCGAGTTCAGCCAGAAAATCTTTATTTTTAAGATTGGTAGGTTGTAGGATATGTAGCTCTTTTTTGAGTGCGTATTCTTTTACGGGAGAAAAACGCAATTTTTGCCCTCTTCCTGCTGGACGGTCAGGGGCGGTTATGACGCCTACTATGTCGTAGCCATTTTCTACCAATATATTTAAGGAAGGCACTGCAAAATGGGGTGTACCCATGAAGATTATTTTCATATTAAAAATTTAGGAGTCAGGGGACAGGTTTCAGGAGTCAGCGAAAAGGCATGTTTATTACTTGTTGAATGTGTGAAATTTTAAAATGTAATGATTTTTTCAACAAAAAAACTGATTCCTGACTCCTGAAACCTGACCCCTCAGTGAACTTTTTACTATGTTTAACAAGTTTTTCTAACGTCTTTCTGCGCAAAGATGTTTAATTTTACTAAATAATTAAAGAAACTATGGAATACGGTGAATTAATATTGTTAGGAATCGCAGCAGTAATTGTGATTGCTATTTTTGCGAAGTTATTGAAAACGATTTTTAGAGTAGCAGTAGTGGTAGCAGTTTTGGGAGGTGTTTATTGGTTTTGGTCGGGTGGTAGTTTTGGACAGATGACAGAAGATAAGATCGAAGGAATGCTTCAAAATACGACGATCACTGAGCTGATGAATACCCATTGTACAGAGTCTAAAAAAGAATCGGTACGTTGTAAATGCATTATTACGCCTGTTTATAATGATATGAATTATAATTATAGCAAGCGAGATATTGAAGATATGGAACTCAATAACCGAGATGAAATGGCTCGTATCATGATGTCGAGTTTTAAAACGAAGAAGCCTGAAATTATGGAATGTGTCAACCAAAAGAAAGAAGGTGCTTTCGAATGGTTGGGTAAAATCAAAGATGTGTTAGGCTCTATAGTTGGTTTAGTGGGTAGTTAGTTCGCTTTATTTTGATAAGGCTAATTCCCAAGAGATGGCTTCGGCTGTAATACGCGCATTTTCCATAACGCCGTTGATAGAGCCATAGTAATTGTGGTCACCACACATATAGACGCCTCTTTTAACCTGTTGAATATCATTTCGATTGGGCAAATCAATTGATTCTTTGGCAGGTAGTGCATAAGGTATGCGATAGGTTCTTAATGCTTTCCAATATAATACCTCTTGGTTATACCATTTGGATAACTCCATTTTTACTTCCGATTCAAGTTTTTCATCGGTCATATCCGATACATCTTCCAAAATAGTTACCGATACCAAATGGCGTCCGTGTGGTGCATAATGCGGGTGAACCACGCTCGGCACACAAAGGTTGTTGACCAAGCCAAAAGGCTCTCCATTCAATACTAAAATAGGATTTATAACAGGAGGCTTTGCTGCTTCAAAATACATACAGGTCACCGATTTGCCTTTTGTATTTACTTTTGTTTTGGGAGCCAATTTTTGTGCAGCAGGGGCATCAGTAGCAATCAGAAAGGCACGAGCTGTCAATTTTTCTCCATTCTCTAAAATGGCTGTTTTACGGCTTATTTTTTCCACTTTGGTATTGAACAAAATAGAATCTCTTTTCAAACGCAATTCTAATTGTTGTGGAATGGCTTGCATCCCTTCAGCAGGGAGAGCCGCATAGCCTTCCGAAAACATTTTAAAGATAAATCGAAACATTCGACTAGAGGTGTGTAGCTCCTTATCTAAAAACACCCCTCCCAAAAAAGGGCGAAAGAAAGAGCGCACCATATTGTCGGAAAAATTCCAATCACGTAAATAATCAATGGTTGATTTTTCGGGACGTTTAAATATTTCTTTCTCATCAAATCGCTTAAAACGATTTTGTAAAGCCAGTACTTTTAGCTTATCACCTGTATTGCTAATAGGATTGAACAGGGTACTAATTGCTCCGCCGGGTTTGCGAAAAGGGTCGGCAAATCGGTGAAATTTATCATTATACCGAATCAATGCACCTGGATAGAAGTTCTTCAAACCCAACGCGTCAAAGTCAATCATACGACGGGTTTCGGGATAGGCTGTTTGTAGTACTTGAAAGCCGTGGTCGAGTAAGAAGCCATTTACCACATCCGTTTTGATGCGTCCTCCTGCACGATTTGTCGCTTCTATTATTTTGACATTTAAGCCTTCATTTTGAAGGTGTACGGCAGCAGTGAGTCCAGAAACACCTGCACCTATGATGATTACGTCGTATTGTGGCATATCTTTTTTTTAAGTTTCAGGGGTCAGGTTTCAGGGGTCAGGTTTTTTGTGTCATTCATATATTGGTATTCGTATGATTGATGATAGTAAATACAATAACTCAAAAGAAAAAGTGTGTATAAACTGACTACTGACCCCTGAAGCCTGTCTCCTTTTGACGTGCAAATATAAACAATCCCCCCAATTACTATCAAAAAAAATCGACAGAGTAAAACGATCCATCTACAAACGACTTTTTTGTCAGGAAAAATCAAAACTTGCCTATACAATAGCGGAATCTAGGAAAATAATGTACCTTTGCAGCAAAATTTAACAACTATGAAGATTTCTGTTATAGGAGCAGGTAATGTTGGGGCAACCTGCGCAAATGTAATTGCCCACAATAACTTCGCCAATGAAGTTGTATTATTAGATATTAAAGAGGGAATTGCCGAAGGTAAAGCTCTTGATATGTGGGAAACATCTCCCATTAACTCTTACAGTACTCGAACTATTGGTGTAACAAATGACTATACTGCAACGGCTGGTTCTGCTGTTACCATTATTACATCTGGTATTCCACGTCGTCCAGGGATGAGCCGTGACGATTTGATTGGTACCAATGCTGGTATTGTAAAATCAGTTACAGAGCAAGTAGTAAAACATTCTCCAGATACGATTATTATCGTTGTAGCGAATCCATTAGATGTGATGACCTACTGTGCTTATTTGACCTCTGGTTTAGATTCAAGCAAAGTATTTGGTATGGCAGGTATTTTAGATACTGCACGTTACCGTTCTTTCTTAGCAATGGAATTAGGTGTTTCTCCTCGTGACATCCAAGCTGTATTGATGGGTGGACATGGTGATACGATGGTGCCATTGCCACGTTATACGACTGTTGCTGGTATTCCAATTACCGAATTAGTTGGAAAAGAGCGTTTAGATGCGATTATCCAACGTACAAAGAAAGGTGGTGGAGAATTGGTGAAATTGATGGGTACTTCTGCTTGGTATGCACCAGGTGCTGCGGCTGCTCAAATGGCGGAGACAATTGTGAAAAATGAGCGTCGTATTTTCCCTTGTTGTACTTGGTTGACAGGTGAGTATGGTTTGAGCGATATTTACTTAGGAGTTCCTGTTATTTTAGGCTCTAATGGTATCGAAAAAATCATCGAACTAGACTTAAATGCAGAAGAAAAAGCTGATTTGAATACATCTGCTGAAGCAGTAAGAGGAGTAATGAAGGTATTGGATGATATGAATGCGGCTGTGTAGATAGGGTGTAAAAGATTAAACAAAAATGAATGGCATTTCTCGAAAGAGGGATGCCATTTTTTTATTTTTGGGCGTGCCCTTTTCCGCTTCGCCTGTTTATGCGTGAACGCATGAACAGGCACGAAGCGAAAAAGGTCGGGCTTTCGGCTAATATGTGGCTACTCGACTACTGTTCAGCATAGTCGTCCCTTGTCTTCGCTTATTTCGCTCAGCCTGCGGCACTCCTTGCTTCACAAGTAGCCTCCTGACGCCCCATTCCGCCTCTATCCCTCACGCGAGAAATGTGCGAAGTGCGATGTACTAAGTGCGAGGAAGGTACTTTTGCTCTCCATTACATATGGTTTATTTTTGAATTACTATAACAATATAATCGTGTTGCCTGTGAACAGGTTTTTTAAATGAAATCGCAAAATACGCTTATTGCTATTTGTTGTTTCTTAAGTGGTTTTTGAGTCTGACAGTTAGTTGATTTGTAAGATTTTAGGTTGTTTTTTTGTTGGTTTTTATTGGGAGGAATTAGGATGCAAAAAGCGAATCCATCTTTTACTTAACTAGCGTTATATTGCCTTTTTCAAGAATGTTATCCCCATCCACAGTTGTGTATTTAATAACCCAGACATACGTTCCAATGGGACTATTATTATTATAGGTGCCATCCCAAAATATTCCTTTTTCCTCTGTTCGAAAAACTTGATTTCCCCACCGATCATATACGACATGCTGAAAATCAATTAACTCACAATTAATTTGATAGAAGAATGAATCATTTATATCATCATTATTTGGCGAAAAACCACTAACAATAATTGATAGACATGGCTCACAATTTTCTCCTATTTCTACTTTAGAAACGATTATGCTATCACAACCCAATTGATTGGTAAAAAACGAATTGTATTCACCAGGCTCAGTGACGACCTCTCCACTAGGTAAGGTAAAACTATCTCCCTCACAAAAGTATGCAACAGGATTAGTAATGATGGTATCAGAAACAAGTTCTACTTTAGAAACGATTATGCTATCACAACCCAATTGATTGGTAAAAAACGAATTGTATTCACCAGGCTCAGTGACGACCTCTCCACTAGGTAAGGTAAAACTATCTCCTTCGCAAAAGTATGCAACAGGATTAGTAATGATGGTATCTGAAACTTCTACTTTAGTAACGATAATGCTATCACAGCCAAATTGAGTTGTAAAAAACGAATTGTATTCGCCTGATTCAGTGACTATCACTCCATTAGGCAAAGTATAACTATCTCCTTCACAAATGTTGACCTGATCATTTGATATATACTCTTCTCCAATAAGAATATCAGTTTGGTAACTTAAAGAACAATTATTGATTAAATCAACTACGGTTAAACTAGCACTATAAAGGCCAGGTTCATTAAAGGTGATGTCGGGATTAGCTTCATCTGAGGTTTCTCCATTTGAAAACTCCCATTGATATTCATAACAAGGTATTGCCGTAAATGTAAAAGCAATTTCTCCTCCATTATCACTATATTGAGTATCATCAAAATGGTATTTTATATCTTCTCCAGTACCAAGGTATTTGTATTCGTAAATATGGTTCTCATTATAATTATTGGGAATTATCTGACTGGGTTTAGGTTCAATATTACTAAACACACCACCCTCTGGGCCGGAAATAAAACCAGTAACGAGATCAAATTTTCCAAAACCATCGAACCAATCATTAAAAGTTGGAGATCCAGGCCCGTCATCCCATACAGTCATTATCCCTTCTACTTCAAGGGTGTATAAACAACCTTCTACAGTCGGAAAATTAATAATGACTTCTTGGAAATAATCAGTGGTTAATTTACGAAGCTCAATATTAGAGGACTTTTCTTCTAGTATAGAAGTGAAATTGACCGTGTTGGGAAATAGGCAATCTTCGTTTTGATTATATTGTATATCTATGTCTTCTAAATTACATTGGGCTTTCACTTGTTGAGTAAAAAAGCTACTTATCAAAAAGGCTAGTAGTGCAACTTGTAATAACTGATAATTAATTGGTATGTTTTTCATGCTGAAATTTTAGTTTGTGTATTTGGGGGAGGCAATATCGTAGGGGGTGAACCTATGTGTTCGCCTTTGTTCAAAGAGGACAGACACATAGGTCTGCGCCCTACGATAGCACAGAATAATTCTTCTTATCTAATCATCACCTTACCCTTCGCCACTCTACCCTTTGTTGATTGAATATGATAGAGATAAACCCCTGCCTGCACTTGTGGCAATTGTTTTTGATGTAAGGGGATGCTTAGGTTGGGAATAAAGTCTACTTCTTGTCCTAATAAATTGAACAGTTGGAGGGAGAACTGCTCTCCTGCTTGTATTTGGTTAATTTGAATGCTTAGTTGTTTACGGTCATAGTTGACATTGGCTACCAACATGTCTAGGTCATAAATGGGGGTAGGTGTAGTATAAGTATGTATCGTGTCAGGCTCTGAAAGTCCGACTGTGTTAAATACCTCATTGGTAATAATAGGCACATTATAATCGAAGTAAATGGCTGCTTTATTGGTGATGAGATCATCATACTTATTGTCTGCTTGTTGTTTCAAGGAATAAGAGATGAAGCCTTGACTAGCTGCTTGATTACTTGCACTATCGGGCAATAAAATTTGATCAAAGGTGAAGAAGATAACATTACTATCTTCAACTACTAAGTTATAATCGTGGCTAAAGGCAGTTACCTCTAAGCTGGGGAGATATAACTGCTCAACGTCTATGGTATCAATAATGATGACCCGATAGGCAACGGCATTACCTGTATTTTGAAAGCGGATGCGATAGTTTAAATCTACGAAATCAGGGATGCGATTCTCTTCTAGAACACCTGATGGAAACACTATTTTGTCATTCGGATCGTAAGAACCAACAATTTCTTGACAGTCAAAATCGAAGAGTGGATTATCGTCGCCATCCCATTGTGAATTTACTAATCCAAAAGAAAAGGGAATATTACCACAACCTTCTACGACCTCTGTGATAGTTGTAATAGAAGGATGTACCAAACTTTGTTTTACGGTAAGTCTATAAGTCGCTCCTGTAGCTTCATAACTAAGCACCAAACTACCTCCACTTTCCAATTGATAGGTTTCTGTAGCCACTAAAATATTATCTATGTATAGTCTGTATGGCCTTGGCGATGACATATCCATACCTGTATTCGTGATCGTAAACCGCACCGAATCCCCTACACATTCGCCCTTTACTTGCAGGTCTTCCCCTTCCCAAGAAGGATTACTCACACAAGGATCATTAGGAAAAGCGTAAGCATCTACACAAACGGTACTTCTTAGTGTTGCCGCACAACTTATCGAATCGAGTAGGGTAAAGGAGCCACATTCTAAAACTCCCACATCTCCTATATCAAAAATCAGATAATCGTCCTCTTGCACAAAAGGAATGGAACTGCTTTGAGGGATGATTACATCAGGAAAATACAGTTCGATAAAGGCATCTTCAGCAGTAACAGTTCCTATATTGCAATAATTGATCGTGTATATATTTTCAAAACATCTGACAAGTAAAGGCGTACCGATATTTACGTTCAGTTGAGGGCAATCAACAATAGGTTCGTAGGCATAATTTAAATTGCCAATACTATCAGTAAGACTCGTAAATGTTGCGCTATAAGGAGTAGTGGGACAGGTTAATGACCATATATCACTTTGCCAATAATTAGTAAAGGTATAGCTACCTATATCTGTTTTTAGGACATAGAATCCATCTTCATCTGTTAGGGTAAGAAACTGCTCATCATCTGTATAAACAAATACATTAGGGATGCCTTTTTCGTTTTCGTCTTTAATACAATTACCATTTTCGTCATAAAAAACATATCCAGTAACTTGGGCCGATTGGACACAAGAAAAATCAACAGCCTCTAGGTCAAGCAAGGGACAAAACATAAAGTTGGGAACCCCTCCTTGTAAATTATTAGGACAAACTTGGAGTGTTTCTAAACTAGGTAAGTTACTAAAATTAGGAAGCTTACCTGATAAGTCATTATCATCTAGATACAACCATCCTAAATTCGGTAAATTACTAAAATCAGGAATCGTACCTGATAAGTCATTTTTATCTAAATACAGCCATTCTAAGTTCGGCATACTACTAAAATCGGGAATCGTGCCTGATAAGTTATTGCGCCCCAACCAAAGCCATTCTAAATTCGGTAAATTACTAAAATCAGGAATCGATCCAGATAAACTATTATCAAATAACATAAGCCTTACTAAATTCGGCATATTGCTGAAATCAGAAATGCTTCCTGTAAGCGCATTATTATTTAATCTAAGCTCAATTAAATTCGGTAAATTACTAAAATTAGGAATCGATCCAGAGAGGTTGTTTTGATGAAAATCTATTCTTGTTAAGTTTTGCAAATTGCTAAAGTCAGGAATAGCACCTGATAAGTTATTATCACTCAATCGAAGCTCTATTAAATTCGGCAAATTGCTAAAATTGGGAATAGCATCTGATAATGTATTTACAAATAAATGAAGGACCTCCAAATTCGGCAAATTACTAAAATCGGGAATAGCACCTGATAAGTTATTATACTCCAAAGAAAGCCATTTTAAATTCGGCAAATTACTAAAATCGGTAATCGTGCCCGATAGCTCATTATTACCTAAATTAAGCTCTGTTAAAATCGGCAAATTGCTAAAATCAATTATTGATCCTGAAAGCATATTTTGCGACACATCCAGTTTTTTTAATTGGGGCAACTGCAAATCAATTAATGCTCCTTCTAACTGATTAAAATTCATTTCTATTTCTTCGACATTACATCCATCCGATGTTAGGCTTATACCAAACCATTGTTCAACAGGAGCTGCTAACCAACCACTATTATTTGCCCAATTAACACCATTAGTGGCATTATAAAAATCCACTAGGACTAAAGAATCACTTTCTGCTACTGTTGAGCATTGGGCCTGTGCTTGTTGCGTAGTAAAACTTCCCATTAAAAGGCTTAGAAATACTATTGGCAATAAGTACTGATAAATGTTAAGCTTATTCATATTGGAATTTTTATTTGTATAGTTTCTTTTTGTTTTTTTGGACGTGCCCTTTTCCTCCTCGCCCGTTCATGCGTCCTCGTATGAACAAGCACGAGGAGGAAAAGGTCGGGCTATTCGCTTGTAGTTGTCTCATAGCTACCCGTTTCGCATAGTCCTAGCGGTGTCTTCCGCTGTCAGCCCCGCTAGTCCTTGCTACACAAAGGTAGCTATTTCGCCAAACTACCGCTACTATCCCTCACGCAATTCCCCTCCTCGGAGGGGTTAGGGGTGGGTTCGATGGAACGATTGACGATGCGACGTCCGACGGGGCTGCCGCCAGCGTCTTCGCTGGTGGTCACTACGACTTTATACCCACCCCTCGCCCCTCCGAGGAGGGGATTATCGTTCCATCGTCGGACGTCAATCGTTCCATCGTCGCACGTCAATCGTTAATCATCACCTTCCCTTTCACCACTCTTCCTTTCGATGATTGAATGCGATAGATATAAACACCTTTTGGTATCGGTGGTACTATTTCTTGGTGTAGTGGTACACTAAGATTCGGAATCAAACCCACTTCTTGCCCCATTATATTGAACAGTTGGAGGGAGAACTGCTCACCTGCTTGTACCTGATTGATTTGAATACTTAGTTGTTCATTGGCATAGTTGACGGTAGCTTCCAAATCATCTTTAATAATGTGGATTTCTGGTACCGAGGTATGTACAAAGTCGGCAGTGGTCGTATCAGGAATGCCCACTGTGTTAAATACTTTGTTGGTAATAACTGGCTCATTATAATCAAAGTAAATGGCTGCTTCATTAGTAATGAGATCACCAATAGCATTACCTTCTTTTTGTGCTAGAGTGTAGGTAATAAATCCATGACTAGCGGGTTCATTGTTAGTGCTATCGGGCAATAAAATATCATCAAAAGTGAATTGGAGGATATTACCATCTATAACGTCTAATTCAAAATTGTGGCTATAGGCTCCTAGTTCTAAACTGGAGAGTTGTAAGTGTTCAATGTCTATAGTATCTATGATAACAACCTTATAAGCGACAGCATTACCCGTGTTTTGAAAGCGAATGCGGTAGGTGAGATCAACAAATCGGGAAATGTGATTGCCCGCTAACACACCAGAAGGAAATACGGTTTTATCATTTGGATCGTAAGAACCAACAATTTCTTGGCAGTCGTAATCAACAAAGGGATTATCATCTCCATCCCATTGTGAGTTGACTAAACCGCCCGTAAATGGACCCGCTCCACAGCCCTCTATGGCTTCAGTGACAATCGTACCAGCAGGATTTCCTAAAGGTTGTTGTAGAGTCAATCTAAAAGTAATATTGGAAGCCTCACGACTTATTATGATACTATCGCCACTTTCTAATTGAAAGGTACTGTTAGCAGCTAATACATCATTTTCGTATAGAAAATATGGCTTCTCCAAAGTCATATTGGAGCCTGTATTTTTGATAATAAACTGTACTTCATTACCCAAACATTCGCCTTTTACCTCTAGGTTTGCTCCACTCCATATAGGACTAATCGTACAAGGGTCATTTGGAAAAGCATAGGCATCTACACAAGCGGTACGCCCCAATACAGCCTCGCAGCTTACTGAATCGAGTACAGTGAAGGAGCCACATTCCAAAATGCCTATATCTCCTATGTCAAAAATCAGATGATCGTCTGCTTGTACATAAGGAATAGAGCTACTTAGTGGTACTAGTTCTTCAGGAAAGTAGAGCTCGATATAGGCATTTTCGGCTGGTAATGAACCTTCATTACAATAATTGATCGTATACGTATTGTTGAAGCACCTAGTAAGCCCAGCACTACCGATTTCTACTTTCAGTTGAGGACACTCTACGCTAGGATTGTAAGCATAATTCATATTGCCAATACTATCAGAATAAGTGGTAAATGTGGCAGTATGGGGAGAGGAGGATGCTGGACAGCTCTGTGACCACGTTCTACTTGTCCAAGAACTGCCAAAGATATAAGAGCCAATATCTGTTCTTAATACATAAAATCCATTCTCATCAGTTCTAGTAATAGTCTGTTCGTCATCTGTATAAACAAATACATTAGGAATGCCTTTTTCGTTTTCGTCTTTTACACAATTGGCATTTTCATCATAAAATACATAGCCAGATACCTGAGCTGATTCTACGCAAGAAAAATCTGTATCTTCAATAACAAGCAATGGACAAAATATAAAGTTAGGAATAGTTCCTTGTAAATTATTGGGACAAACAGTAAGTTCTTTTAAGGATGGTAAATTGCTAAAATTAGGAATAGCACCTGATAAGTTATTATACTCTAAATAAAGTAGTTTTAAATTGGGCAACTGATTAAAATCAGGTATACTACCTGATAAGTTATTATTATATAAATAAAGTCTTTCTAAATTGGGCAATTGATTAAAATCAGGTATACTACCTGATAGATCATTTTCATATAAATAAAGTTTTTCTAAATTCGGCAAATTGCTAAAATTGGGTATACTACCTGATAGGTTGTTTTCATTTAAATAAAGTCTTTCTAAATTCGGCAAATTGCTAAAATCAGGTATACTACCCGATAAATCATTATTCGACAAACTAATTCCTTCTAAACTTGGTAAATGATTAAAATCAGGAATGGTGCCTGACAAGCTATTCTCATATAAGGAAAGAGATGTTAAATTCGGCAACTGATTAAAATCAGGAACGGAGCCTGTTAAGTTATTATTACCTAAAGAAATCGATTCTAACTTCAGTAAATGATTAAAATCAGGAATGGTGCCTGACAAGCTATTATTACGTAAAGAAAGAGATATTAAATTGGGCAACTGATTAAAATCGGGTATACTACCTGATAAGTTGTTCTCATATAAATAAAGTTTTTCTAAATTCGGCAAATTGCTAAAATTGGGTATGCTACCTGATAAGTTATTATTGTTTAATTGAAGTACTCCCAAATTCGGCAAGTTGTTAAAATCAGGAAGACCAGTTAAGTGATTTTCAGCTACATTCATCGATTCTAAATTGGGCAAATTACTAAAATTGGGTATACTACCTGATAATTTATTTCCCCATAAAAAAAGGGTTGTTAACTTCGGCAAATTACTAAAATCGGGAATACTGCCTACTAAGAAACTAGCATCTATGCTAAGCGATTCTAAATTGGGCAAATTACTAAAATCGGGAATACTATTATATGAAAAATTATTACTTCCTAAATCAAGATTTATTAAATTGGGCAAATTGCTAAAATCGGTAATATTGTTTAAAAAGCGATTCCCATTTAAATTAAGCGATTCTAAATTGGGCAAATTACTAAAGTCGGTAATCATACCAGTGAAATTATTCCTATCCAAATTAAGCGTTGTTAAATTCGGTAAATTAGTAAAATCAGGAATGCTTCCATTTATCTCATTTTTACTCAAACTAAGTGATGTTAAATAGGGTAATTGTAGATCTGTTAACTCTCCAGCCAAGTTCCGATTCCAGAAATATATTTTCTCAACATGGCAACCATCAGAAGTGAGCGTAATACCATACCATCGTTTAACTGGCTTTACTAGCCAACCACTGTTAATGTCCCAATTATCTCCACCAGTAGCATGATAAAAGGCAACTAACTCCAAAGAGTCGCTTTCCGATACACCTGAGCATTGGGCTTGTGTTTCTTGAGTAGTAAAAAAGTTGAGAAGGGCTAGTAGTACTACTTGTAAATGATAATTAATGATTATGTTTTTCATGCTGAAATTTTTTTAGCACCTTAGTTCTTTGTAAGGCAATTCTATATTTTTTATGAACACATTAAATAGGTTTTATTAAAAATAAATAAGCTTTGGGGGCACGTCCAAAAACCCACCCCTTGCCCCTCCGAGGAGGGGATTCTTGTTCCATCGTCGCATGTCGCACAAAACCCACCCCTAACCCCTTCGAGGCAGGGAACTGCGTGAGGGATAGTAGCGGTAGCTTGGCGAAATAGAAAGGTAGTGACGCTTTTTCTAGCAGGGCTGACGGAGGAAGACACTGCTAGAAAAATAGCGGAACCCCTTTTCTATGAGCCAACTACAAGCGGATAGCCCGACCCCATTTTGGTTATGAAAATGCCACCTGCGAGGACGCTGGTGGGAGCATTTTCATAAGCAAAATGGGGGCACGCCCAACAATTAAAATTTAACTAACTTCTCCACTGTTCGCTCGTTTTCTCCTTCAATAGAGAGATAATACATCCCACTAGGATATTCTGATATATTTATGGTATATTGTTCCTTTTCGATGGCAATAGATTTGATCCTTTTACCAAATGAATCGAATAATTGGACATTTATTTCCTTTAAGTGAACGGAAGGAATGTTGAGTGTTATATGGTCGTTGCAGGGATTGGGTAGTAAGCTAATCTGTTCTGAAAGGGGCTTTTCTGTTGATGTTGCACCTGTTATCATGACCTCTATAGACGTTTTTTGGTAACAATCCCAAGCGGACGGATTATCAACAATGAGTGTAATAGTTCCAAAACCCATTGATCCCCATTCTACATTAATTGTATGATCGTCCATGTTGGTTACAGTACCACCTGTTACAGACCAAGTATAGGAATAAGCAGAATTGGGAGGAGTTGAATATCTACTGGTTGTTCCTCCCTGAACAATAGTGGGTCCCTCAATTTCGCCCTTTTCAGCGGGTAGTGGATTTCCGATATAAGTTTGTAGCTTATTGTCCCAAATTGGATTTAAAATAACCGTATCACCAGAGACAGAAAGTGCATGAATCGTTGACCAATTTTGACTGTGATACGAGATGTCCCAACAGGTAGCTTCTGCATTATCTTCTCTAAGTTGAGCGATCCGATATTTGCCTTTACCACCCAATTTCCACGCATTGCTTCCTACCCATATAAAATCTCCATCGGCGGCAAGGTTGAGCACTTCATGGCTACTTGCTGATTGGCTCCAGGGCAACAGATTGCCTTCTAAGTCGTAGGCAGCTACTCCTTTTCTTGCTTGTCCTGCCACCTCGCTAAAGGAGCCTCCTACAAAAATAGCGTTGTTTGTTTTCACAATTGCCGTAACTCCAAAGTTCCCACCATCGGTTATCCCAGCAATCCAATCAGTATCCAAGGCACCAGTTGTTAAATCAAATCGACATAAATGATTATATCTGGAATCTCCTGAGATGAAGTAAAAATCTCCTCCTACATATAAATGGTTTCCCTCAATAAAAAGCTGATTAACCCCATGAGCAGTACGGAATTCGTCCGTTTCCCAATCTAGGAATGATGCTGTAGAAACATCATAAGCAACAATTTTGTGGGGATTTCTATTGACATAGTAAATTACATTTCCACGTGCGCAAATTCCACTTCTCCAACCAGGATACATTGCACGACCTTCAAATGGTACTATTGCTCCCGTTTCAAGATCAAATATGCAGATTCCTAAGTATTGCTCATCGTTAATTTCTTGAAAGCTCCCAGTTACGACTATCTTATCAGCAACTATTTCCATGTTATCTATGCTGCCTGTCATGGAGGAAATAGGTGTCCAATCGCTTAGCTCTCCCGTTTTAGCATCATACCTAGCTAATCCTTTTCGGGGTTCTCCGTTAATTTCCCTGAATTTTCCTCCAATGTAAACGGTGTTACCAGCCTGTTTTATAGCAAATACATCTTCGACATCAGGAGTAATATAAGATAATCTTTGGGCATGTACTTGTTGGGTAGTTAAACTACCAATAATAATGGCAAGTACTGCCAATTGAAATAAATGATAATTAATGATTAAGTTTTTCATGCTGAACTTTTTATTTGTATAGTTTGGACTGTCTTCAAGTCTCCTCTTGGGAGGAGATTTAGAGGTGGGTTTTGTGCGAGTAGAGACAAGGCATACCTTGTCTTTACGAGTGCGAAGTGCTCTGCACCCTACGATTATACCCACCCCTTGCCCCTCCGAGGAGGGGAATATCGTTCCATCGTTATTCGTCACCTCACCATCACCTTCCCCTTCACAATTCTTCCTTTCGATGATTGAATACGATACAGATAAACACCTCTTGGTATCGGTGGTAATAATTCTTGATGTAATGGTATACTTAGATGAGGAATCAAACCTATTTCTTGTCCCATTATATTGAACAGTTGGAGGGAGAACCGCTCTCCTGCTTGTACTTGGTTGATTTGAATATTGAGTTGGCTATTATCATGGTTGACAGTAGCACCTAAATGATCTTTAATAATGGGGATTTCTGGTACAGAGGTATGTACAAAGTTGGCAGTGGTCGTATCAGGAATACCGACCGTATTAAACACTTTATTCGTAATGACTGGCTCATTATAATCGAAATAAATGGCAGCTTCATTGGTGATGAGATCGCCAATAGCATTGTCTTTTTGGGCTAAAGTGTAGGTAATAAATCCATGACTAGCGGGTTCATTGCTGG
>JAHDHP010000181.1 GCA_020631245.1 Bacteroidota bacterium
ATTCGCTCATCCAGTCATTGTCTCGCGTGAGGGATAGAGGCGGAAGATTGGTGAAATAGGTGCCTTGTGAAGCTACGACTAGCAGGGCTGACGAAGGAAGACACTGCTAGGCGATAAGCTGAACAGGTAACTATGAACCAACTATTAGCCGAAAGCCCGACGTGTATAAAAAAAAAGCCCGATAAGCATAAAATGCTTATCGGGCTTTTTTTTATACACGGCACGCCCAAATAGCTAGGCATTATCAAAATAAAACCCTCCACTCAACAGTTAACTGTATACCACTACTATATAAACATACAATTTTTGTGGATCAGTAACGGTTAAAAAATAAGTTCGGCTCTTTTGAGAAAGAGATTTAGCTATAGACAAGGCGAAAAATGGAGGTGATGCAGCGCATCAGCGAGGCTTTTCAACGAAGTATATGGTTAAATATCACACGCAAAATGCAGAACTTATTCTTTATCCGTTACTAAATGATTAAATTGTGTGCAAATCTATACTAGCGACAATGAAGCAACAAATAAGACGACTCATCCCTTGCTTATGCATACTATCTCTGTTATTTTTAGGAGGATGCCGTGCCCTGTTCGAATTACCCATTGATGGGTTAACTGCCTATGATACCAAACAATATGCGGTAGCTAGTAAATTGCTCGCCGAAGATTACGCTGTAGAAAAAGACGTGATTGTAAAAGCAGATCTCGCCTACAAAATAGGGGAGTGTTATCGCCGCTCCAATCAGCCCGAAAAAGCCGAAGAATGGTACGCGAAAGCAGTAGAATACAGTAATGAACCGCTCACTTCTTTCTACTACGGTTTATCACTCAAAAGCAATGGCAAATACAAAGAAGCGATACGGGTATTTCGCGATTACTCATTAGGAAATCCAAGCGACAGAGATAGAGCTACACGACAAATTCAAGCATGTAAGCAAGCACTCGAATGGATCGATAAACCAACTGATTATGAGGTGATTAGCTTAAAAGGAGTGAATACACCTGCCTCTGATTTTGCACCTGTTTTATTCAAAGATAACCAACTCGTTTTTACCTCTGCACGCGAAAAAGCCAAAGGTGAAGACCTGTATGGATGGACGGGTGAAAAGCATTCCGATATTTTTATAGCTAGTCAAAATAAAGACTTTAGTATCAGTCGAATTGCACAAATTAGCGATACCATCAATACGGAATTTAATGAAGGAACAGTCACCTTCAACCCCGATTATACCGAAATGTATTTTACCAGTTGTGGAAGCAAAAATACCGCCGATGACTTCTGTAAAATATACCTTAGCCGCTGGTTTGGTGGGAAATGGTCTACTCCTGAAAAAGTAGTACTATTCGAAGACGGAGAAGAAATTAATGTAGGACATCCCTTTATGGCTTCTAATGGCAAGCAGCTTTATTTTGCGGCTGAAACCCCCGAAGGACAAGGCAATAAAGACTTATATGTTGTCACTAGAGACGATGACGGATACTGGGAGGAACCCATCAATTTAGGGCCACAAGTCAATACGCCAGGCTATGAAGGATTCCCACATATTAGTGCTGATGGAAAGCTCTATTTTGCCTCTGACGGACACATTGGAATGGGAGGATTGGATATTTTTTATGTCGAACAGAAAAATGGAAAATGGGGAGAAGTGCAAAATATGGGAACACCAATCAACTCATCTTCCGATGATTTTTCAATTGTTTTTTCTCCTTATGTGCGCCCCGAACTATTAGACTCGGTCGAAGCATACGGTTATTTCAGTTCTTCTAGAAAAGGAGGAGTAGGAAATGATGATATTTACCGTTTTGAATTGCGCATTCCTTCGGAACCTATCGTCGTAGAAGTACCAGAAGAACCTGTATCTGAACCAACACCTCCACCGAAAGAGCCAACGCCTCCACCAAAGGAGCCGACACCTCCACCGAAGGAGCCGACACCTCCACCAAAAGAGCCGACACCTCCACCGAAGGAACCAACGCCTCCACCGAAAGAGCCGACACCTCCACCGAAGGAACCAACGCCTCCACCGAAGGAGCCGACACCTCCACCGAAGGAACCAACGCCTCCACCAAAGGAGCCGACACCTCCACCAAAGGAGCCAACGCCTCCTCCGATAAGAGTTGTAGTGCCAACACCCGCACCGCCGCCACCACCACCAGTTAGAGTGGTAACGCCTGCGCCACCACCGCCTCCTGTTATTATCAAGGAGCCAGTGATTGTCTATATCTTAGAAGGGAAGGTCTTTGAAAATGTACGCAAAATACCAGGAGATCCGAATAGTTCGATTTTATCTTTGGAGAGTTTGCCAGCAACAGTCATCGAAATACTAGGTATGAGCGATAATAGTTCAATGGCCAAGCGTATAGTTACTGATAATCGGGGAGAGTTTAGTGTCGTTATTGAAGGGAATAGTGATTATCGAGTCAATGCTTCGAAGCCAAGTTATTTCAAAACGTCAAAGAATGTTACCTCTAAAGTACCAAGAGTAGTAGGAGAAGATACCGTAGTGGTAAAAGTGGAATTGATGCTCGATAAAATTGTCAAAAACCGAGAAATTGTACTTGATAATATCTATTACGATTTTGATAAAGCCGATATTCGAGAGGATGCTCGTCCAACACTTGATCGTTTGGCGACCTTATTATTTGAAAATCCGAATTTGAAAGTAGAATTAGCAGCACATACCGATTCAAGAGGTAGTGATTCCTACAATTTAAGATTGTCCCAACAGCGAGCACAATCAGTAGTCAACTATCTGGTTTCGAAAGGTTTAAGTAGTAGCCGATTAGTGGCAAAAGGATATGGAGAAGCACGATTAGTCAATCAATGTGAGGATGGTATAGAATGTTCTGACGAAGAACACCAGCAAAATCGTCGTACTACTTTTAAGGTGATTTCGGAAGATTTTAATGGATTTTAATATTTTTTGGGCGTGCCCTGTATAAAAAAAGCGCAATAACCGTTTCACGGTTACTGCGCTTTTTTTATACACGTCGGGCTATCCGTTTGTAGTTGTTTTGTATACACTTGTTCAGCTAACGCCCAGCAGTGTCTTCCTTCGTCAGCCCTGCTAGTCGAAGCTTCACCAAGTGTCTACTTCACCAAGCTATCACTTCTATCCCTCACGCGGAAATGATCATTTATTTTTGTGAGAAAACTTGGTTTCTCATCTCAAATGATTTTTCTTACCAATCACCCAATCACCCAATCACCCAATCACCCAATCACCCAATCACCCAATCACTCCGTCACTCCCGCAACTGCCTTCGCTGCTGCCTTATCAATCGTAGGCGTCAAATATTCCAATAAAGGCTCAATATAATCACCATCCAATTTATCAAATCGTTTTCCTACAAAATCCTTACTCTTAATAGGACGATCCCCTTTAATTTCTCCAGTTCCTTTTTTCAACATATTTCCCGCCTTATCAAAGACCTTAATATTGATAGTGATTTTAGGAGTGGCACTCTTAGATAGGGCAATAGAAGCAAGATCAATAGCATCTCCAACATTGACGTTGAAAACAAAGAAATAATCAGCAATATCTTTACTGCCCATTTTTTTGATCTTCTTTTTCGGGATCAAAAGTACTGGGAAATTACTGCTCCCATAAAGAATTTCATCTGTTAAAGTATTGAGTGGCAGCATTTCAATCTCTTTTGTTTGCATTTCTGCTACTACCTTTTCATAAATAAGGTTGCTAATTTGAGCTTCAAAAGCAGTGTTGAAATTTTTGGCTTTTTCTTTTTCACGAGAAGTAGCAGGTGTGTAGGTGTCCAGCTTATCTACAAAGCTTTCAGTACCCAAGATAGAAAAACTGGCAGTTACATTTTTGCCCTTACTATAATCTTGGGCATAACTATTGGTAATAAATAAACTAATGATGGCGAAAGTGATGATCAGCATCACAAAATGCTTACAATTCATAAATGTGAAATTTAAAAAAAAATAAAAATAACAGAAACACATTAATCTGAATGTAAACAGAGACACATCGAACTAAAGTAGTGAAAAGTGGGAATAGTTCCTAGTAATGAGGTTTTTCTTGTAAAAAGATAAAAAAAATAGGAAACGTATCAGATGTGAGAGACTTAAATGCTTGAATAGTTACTAGGCAAGTGTAAAATTTTTAACACGTAAAAGAAACAATTTCAGGCTATTTAAGTATAAATAAATATAACACATCCTACTTGCCAACTATTCCTACTTTCCATAACCACTTATTTAATCCATTCCTCCTTACTTTTACCATTTACGTTTTACTAAGACTTACATTTAAAGGTATTTTTTAACTGTTTATTCATGACCTATATAGCACTCACGTTACTAGTTGGTATAATCGTATATCATTGGTATTTCAGAAAACAAGTTGCCCAAAACCGTCTAAAGCAAAATGAAACTCAATTAGAGCATCTATTTTTGCTGACCGAAGATTCTATGCTTATTATTGACACCAATCGCAAAATTGTAAAGGTGAATGAGCAAGTATTAAAAATCTTCGGCTATGAGCAAGAAGAGTTAATTGGAAAATGTATCGACGATTTTTTAATTGCAGGTGATATAATGACCGAAGAAAATTCGAGCTATATTCCGCTTAATCAACCACTTTCTAATTATAGTATTTATATTTCTCGTAAAAATGAAAGCTATTACAAGGCATTTACAGATTCTAAAATAATTGAACTCAACGGGCAAAAATTTGCAGCACTGATTATTGAATCAGCCGATCATTTATTGGTCAATCAAGTACATGACTCTTTTAAGCAATTTACCATTGACAAATCAATAGATGCTATTTTGTGGGTAAACAATAAAGCAGATATTGTTTATGTAAATGATTCCGCAGTCAAATTAATGGGCTATCGAGCAGATGAGATTTTGAATATGCATACACAAGATCTTTGTCTCGAATTGAAAGATTGGGAAAAGGTAATGGGTATTACAGAACAGTATGGAGATTGTGTGTTTGAGTCAAAAATTACAACAGAAGACGGTGTAGTACTACCTGTAGAAATGGTCGTTAAACACATGGGCTTATACGATAATGATTATTGCTGTATCTATATGCGTAACATCTCGAACCGTAAGATCGAAGATAAAATGGTTACAGATTACGCAGCACAATTAGAACGCAAGAACGAAGAACTAGAACATTTTACCTACATCGCAGCACATAGTCTACAAGAACCAGTTCGTATGATTGGTAGTTTTACACAACTTCTCAACGAACGTTACAAAGGGCATTTAGACGATCAAGCAGATGAGTTTATCACCTTTGTAGTCGAAGGCGTCAACAAAATGCAAAGCTTACTACGAGACTTAGCTCGTTATTCCAATATCAGTATGCGCACCAAATCCTTCCAGCTCATTGATGCACAAGAAATTGCTAGAGTGAGCCTCGAGAAACTAAAGTTTCAAATGGAAGAAAATAATGCCATTATTACCTACGACGAACTACCAACGATTAGAGGGAATCAGATTGAGTTATTACAACTATTCCGCAATCTTATTAGCAATTCCATCCAATACCGACGCAATATTCCACCAAGAATACATATCAGTGTCGAACAAACAGATCTATTTTGGAAATTTTCGATAAAAGATAATGGACAAGGAATAGAAGCAAATAAAGCAGATAAAATTTTCCGCATATTCAATCGTCTTCAGTATAGTACCGATTATTCAGAAGGCACAGGAATGGGATTAGCCATCTGTCAAAAAATTGTAGAAAAACATGGAGGACAAATATGGATGGATTCAGTTCCAGAAGTAGGAACAACCTTCTATTTTACACTACCAATACCAGCACAAAGTTTATACAGCAAAACAGCATAAAAGGGTAGGGGCAGCACCTACGTGTCTGCCCAAACAAAAAAGGGTAGGGGCAGATCTTGTGTCTGCCCAATTGTATCCTGACTCCTATTTTTCTACCACTGAAACAACGGAAACTGCTGCATCACTTCCTTCACTTCCTCTTCTAAACCCACTATAAACACCTCGTCATCAGCATGAGAAATTACCCGATCAATCCAATCAGCAATTTGTAACATCTCTTGTTCCTTCATTCCCCTCGAAGTAACAGCAGGTGTACCTATTCGAATACCAGAAGTAATAAAAGGAGAACGCGTATCAAAAGGAACCATATTTTTATTGACAGTAATACCAGCAAGCCCTAGCAAACGTTCCGCTTTTTTTCCTGAAATACCTTTATTCCCCAAATCAATCAACATCAAATGATTATCCGTTCCTTGTGAAATCAGTTGATAATCACGCTTCACCAACTCATTGGCCAACACCTGTGCATTAGCAATCACCTGCTTTCCATATACCTCAAAATCACTAGTCAAGGCCTCGCCATAAGCAATCGCCTTTGCAGCAATAACATGCTCCAATGGGCCCCCTTGTGTACCAGGAAAAACCCCACCATTTAAAATACTACTCATCATTCGGACTACACCCTTACCCGTCTTCAATCCCCAAGGATTCTCAAAATCATTCCCCATCAAAATCATCCCGCCCCTAGGACCACGAAGCGTTTTATGCGTCGTCGTCGTCACAATATGACAATGAGGTAAAGGGTCATTCAACAAGCTCTTAGCAATAAGTCCTGCGGGATGTGCAATATCTGCCATTAACAAAGCACCTACTTTATCTGCAATTGCTCTAAAACGAATATAATCCCAATCTCTCGAATAAGCCGAAGCCCCACAAATAATCAATTTAGGTTGCTCCTTTAAGGCAATCGCCTCTACTTTATCCATATCAATACGTCCCGTTTCCTTTTCTACGCCATAAAAAGTAGGGCGGTAAATCTTACCAGAATAATTCACAGGCGAACCATGTGTAAGATGCCCACCATGCGCCAAGTCAAATCCAAGAATCGTATCACCAGGCTGCAAAACAGCAAGCATCACCGCTGCATTGGCTTGTGCCCCAGAGTGAGGCTGCACATTTGCATAAGCAGCTCCAAATAACTCCTTCGCTCGGTCAATCGCCAATTGCTCCACCTGATCAATCACCTCACAACCTCCATAATAACGATGACCAGGATAGCCCTCCGCATATTTATGCGTCAAAACAGTGCCCATAGCAGCCCGCACCTGCTCACTGATAAAGTTTTCAGAAGCAATTAACTCAATACCATTTATCTGTCTTGCTTCCTCTTGTTTGATTAAATCAAACACAAGCGTATCTTTCATAGTTGTAGATGTTACCATATTAAAGGATTGATGTAGGGGCAGACCTATGTGTCTGCCCAAGTTGGAATGTGTCTGCCCAAATTAGCAGGTGTCTGCCCAGCTTGTAAAAAGCCACACAAAGGTACAAAAGCTATTTGATAGCAGGTACTTTAACCCCCCAAAACCGAGCCTAAAATCGTCTCTATAAGTATAGAAGTTACTAACAAATGTTTGTCCTAATTACTAAAACATGTAAAAAACATCACTTAAATTCCATATCTTTGCGGAAATTTTGAACTATATGATTAACATAGCACTATTAAAAGAAATATGCGAAACCCCTGGCGCACCTGGATTTGAACAACGTATCCGTGAGGTAGTAAAAAGAGAAGTAACACCTTTAGTTGACGAGGTGAGAATTGATAATATGGGCAACCTAATTGCAATCAAAAAAGGACGAGAATCGAAAAAAGTGATGTTAGCCGCCCATATGGATGAAATCAGCTTTATCGTTTACCATATCGATGATAAAGGCTTTATTCGTTTTCGTCCACTCGGAGGTTTTGATCCTAAAACACTGACCTCTCAACGCGTCATTATTCATGGAAAAGAGGATATTATTGGCGTAATGGGCGTTAAGCCAGTTCACTTGATTCCGCCAGCCGAGCGTGGCAAGCCTACCCGTTTAGACGATTATTTTATTGATACTGGACTAACAGGTGAGAAGGTAAAAGAAATCGTATCAATAGGTGATCCGATTACCAGAGAACGCCAGTTGATTGAAATGGGCGACTGTGTTAATTGTAAATCTTTAGATAACCGTGTTTCTGTCTTTATTCAAGTAGAAATGCTACGAGAACTAAAAGATCAGGAAGTACCTTATGATATTCACGCCGTATTTACCGTACAAGAAGAAGTAGGAGTTCGTGGAGCCAATGCCGCATCGCTAGATATTAATCCCGATTTTGCCATTTGCCTCGACACCACTATTGCTTTTGATTTACCAGGAGCATCCGACCACGAAAAGGTTACACATCTAGGTAAAGGAACAGCCATCAAAATAATGGATGCTAGAACAATCTGTGATCATCGGATGGTTTCCTTTATGAAAAAAACGGCTGCCAAACATGCTATTCCGTGGCAACCAGAAATTCTTACTGCTGGAGGAACAGATACCATGGCAATGCAGCAATTTGGACGCTCACTAGCAGGAGCAATCTCTATTCCGACCCGCCACATCCACCAAGTGATAGAAATGTCTCACAAAGCAGATATACGACATTCTATCGACCTCGTGAAAGCATGTGTCTCCGAACTCGATACCTACGATTGGAATTTTTAGTTGACAAAAAGGCAAGTTATTTCTAACTCTCATCCAGTCATCAAATACGCTGGGCGTGCCGTATATACAAAAAGCGCAATTATTTGCCACCAGCGGGGACGCTGGCGGAAGCAAATAATTGCGCTTTTTGTATATACGTCGGGCTATTCGCTTGTAGTTGCCTCGTAGACAAGCTGTTCGGCGAATACGCCTAGCAGTGTCTTCCGCTGTCAGCCCTGCTAGTCGTGCCTCACCAGCTTTCTACTTCGTCAAGCTACCGCTGCTATCCCTCACGCAAAAGATGTGCGAAGTACTAGGTGCGATGTGCGACGAAGGTACTTTTACCTTCCATTAATAGATAGTATATTTTGTGATGAATCGTTTTTGCAAAGGTATAACGCGTAAGGGCATTCTTTGTGGGTGCCCCCGATGGAACGATTTACTAAGTGCGAAGATTTTTTAAACAATTTCTTCAAAAGAATTTGGAAATAGAGAAAAGTCAACCTTAACTTCTAAATTTTTCGCACATCGCACATCGCACATCGCACATCGCACATCGCACAT
>JAHDHP010000182.1 GCA_020631245.1 Bacteroidota bacterium
TTATTTTTTATATATTTGGGGGATTGATTTTGATAATATTGAAAGCCCACTAAAAATGATACGTTCTTTATACAAAATAGGAAAGGTTTTTAAAGAATTACCTGCTTACCAAGAGTATTTTAAGCCTTATAAACATCCATTTCCTCGATACGGACAAACAGATAAGGAAATAGAACACAATATCATATATTTCAATATTAATCAGCAACAACTTGATCCATCACCAATCATAGAAGTATTCAGACCTGATTGGATTAATAAATATTTATTTCGCCCAGCGAAGGCGCGCGCTACTAATTTGGTACCTACCTTTTTATTTCACTACGATGTGAATGAAGATAAATATAAAGATAATATAAAGAAAGTAGTGGACAGAATTAAAGCCTCTTTAAAAAATTACAAACATACCTTTTTATCTACTGAAGACTTGAAAATAGTTAGTGAGCAATTATGTCAATTAGAATTAAAAAAAGATAACCGTTATTTATTGACTTTTAAATTGGATGGAAAATATTTTGGAGAATATAACGTGTATCATCAACTGTTTGAAAAAGAGGCTTATGGAAAATACTATCGTAATTCAAAGGGAAATGATCATTTGTGTGCAGTTACTTATGAACAGTCAGCGGAAGTATGGGGGCGTATAGATACTTTAGGCTTTGCAGTGACTGATAAAAGTTTTTCGCGAAGCGGTTTTAACACCAAATTATCTTACAAAATGTTTCCAGCTTCTCCTGAAGCAGTAAAAATACTAGAAGGAACTAAAAGTATTGTTTTAAATCAGTTTTCACATTCATTTTATGGCTTAAAATACTTTGTACTTCCTCACTTTATCATTGACGCTCCTAAAATCATCAAAAAAGCTACTAAGGAATTTTTAGATAAACAGATTACCCCAATTACAGATGATCATTCGAACTCTATTATATATACTGAAGCAATTCTCCATCAAATTATAGAAAGTAGCACATTGAGTACTAATGACATTTATTATGACCTATTCTTTTACCAACCCAATAATGCTCAATTTCTTATCAAAATTCACCTTTCTGACGTTTTACCATCTCGTCTTAAACATCTTTTTGATGTAAAAAAAGTTATTGAGCAACGTTACCAGAAAATTACACAAATAATAGTGAAGCCTAAAGGTAAAAGGGCAGGTAAAACTATCATTTTTTATATAAACTTTGGTAAAATAAAGGATTATTTCAGCCATAAGGTAAAAACGGATACCATCTTTCAGCCTTATTTTTTCAAAGTATTAGAAGCTGTATTTTATAGCAACTATCTCCAAGAAAAACAGATTTTAGTTGCTTTTTTTAAGCGTATACAACAGGCATTTAAAAACAGACATGAGGATGCTTTTTTATGGAAGCAAATCACCAAAGAATCCTTCACTTTATACCAATTCTTTCTCCATTTAAATCTATTTAAAAACAAATCCTTTATGGAATCCAGTAAACCAAATGAACATGTTTCTCTAACAAGAGAACAATTTATTGAACAACATCCGACTTTTTTTGATACAGCCTATAAGAAAGGCGTTTTTATGTTAGGTTGTTTGACCCAAATACTTTTGGGTAAACAATACAAAAAACTAAACAGTGAACCTTTTACTAAACAACTAAACAGCTTAAACATTGACGAAAAACAGATTCAAAAAATATTGCCTAAACTCATTAATAAACTTCGAGAATATGATACTCGAATTATGGTTTTGGAAGGACAAATTGCTCAATACATCATGCACCCCTGTACCTTAGCCAAAGTAGAAATATCCTATGTATTTACATTAGGAATGATTATGCAAACTGAATTTAACAAAGCATACAAAGCTTCTCAACAAGAAGATCAAGAACAAACGTCTTAATTAACTCTATAAACTAAAACAATGATAATTAATAAAAGAAGTGAAATCATATTTTTATATGATGTAAAACGTTGCAATCCGAATGGCGACCCCATGGATGCTAATCGCCCCCGAATAGATGAAGAAACGGGTAAATGTTTGGTTACAGATGTTCGTTTAAAACGAACTATCCGCGACTATTTATATAATAAGGGCTATCATGGAAAAACAGGAGAGGCAAATTATAAAGGAGATATTTTTATTCGTGACGAAGACGAGAAACCTGTAACAGGATTAGAAAGAAGTTCTGCTTATAAAGACAAGGATGATTTTATTAACAAATTCATTGATGTTCGATTATTTGGGGGGGTATCTGCTGCGAAAAAGAAAAGTTTTAATCTTACTGGTCCAGTACAATTTGGTATGGGCAGTACATTACATGAGGTTAAAGAAAATTTCATCAAAGGAACAGGTGCATTTGCGACAAAACCTGGCGCAGCTCAACGTACTTTTCGTGAGGAATATAATATTAGTTATGGTTTGATTGGCTTTCATGGTGTTATTAATGAAAATGCAGCCCAACATACGAAACTTACTAATGAAGATGTAGAAGAACTTATGGAGGGTATATGGAATGGGACTAAAAATTTACTTACTCGTTCTAAGAAAGGACATATGCCTCGCCTATTGGTAAAAATCAACTACGGTACACCTAACTTTTTTATTGGTGACTTGGTGGAACGGTTACAATTAACACTTAATGAGGGCAAAAAAGAAGAAAGTATTGAAGATGTAAGCGACTATGTACTTGATACGAGTGTACTGAATGCTTGCTTGGCGAAATACGGTGACAAAATTGAATCTATTGAGGTAATTCAAGATGACCGTTTACGATTATCCGCACCTATTCAAAAAGAAGGATAATGAACCAAGTTTTAGTATTTGATATATGGGGGAGATATGCTCATTATAAGAAGATTTATGCGACCACCTCTGCTGTTTCTTATTGTATTCCTACCAAAACCTCCATTTATGGTTATTTAGGGGCTATTTTAGGCTTGAGCAAGGAGCAAAATACCTATTTGAAGTATTTTGCTCCAGGGAAATGTCAGATTGCTTTACAGGTATTACGTCCTATTGTTATGCAACGTATCAATACCAATTTACGGGCTGGATTGGGACGAATGAAAGCAACAGATAACCGCAAACCGACAACTGTTGAATATATTTATCAGCCTAAGTATCGTCTTTATGTTTCTCATGATGACGATTCTATTTTTCGGCAATTGGAACAACATTTATTGGCACATACCAGTGTATATACCCCTACATTGGGTTTGGCTTATTTGCTTTCTAATTTTGAATACATTGGAAAACACCCCTATTCTACTCACTCAACCAACACCGTATCCATTGAGAGTATTATCCCACGTCAAGCGTTTCTTGCTTTTGATTTTACTCATAGTTTCGACCAACAAAATGAAATCATTGAACAGAGTCAGTATGCTTTAGAGATGGATGTGGGAAGAAATGTTATTAAGCGAGATGACATTTTGTTAGATCGAAAAGGGCAGGCAATTTATGCAGAGGTACAAGCCTATCAAAGTGTACAGATGGTGGATAAGTTGGTCAATATTATACTCTTTTAAGCATTTATTATGTCCTTACTTTCTCATACTGACCGAACTCTAGCTAGTCATTTGAATAGTTGTGATGCTATTGCGAAACAATTGCTCGAACAGAAACATTTAGGAACTTCTTTTTATGCAAAAGAAGTACTTGAACAATGGCGTTCTGTTCTAATATGGCTACATGACTTTGGCAAGTCTAGTGCTTACTTTCAACACAGAATCATTGAAGCCTGTGAACAAGAAAACCCATCTTTCGCACAAGAAAATGCAGCTTATATCCAGGGTTTCAGATCTACTCAAAATGGCATTGAAGCAGCATTGAAGCAGCAGGCATCTCTGGGGAATCATGCTGCATTAGGTAGTTATTTGACTTATGGTATTGCTCCTCAACCCGATCCTATTGTAGGTTTTATATTACAGCATATTATTCGTCGTCATCATGGTAATTTGATGGATTATAAGACTAGTACATTTATGCTTTTGAAAGAGACTATTTCCGTTTTGCAACAACAGTTTGAACATTGTAATTTGGTTCTCTTCAATAATATTTCACCTATTCTCTTTCCTTCTATTAGTACAAGTATTTGGAAATCAGGCATTCAATATTTCAAAGATGGCTTATCTATTTCAGATGTAATTGATGATTTAGAAGACATACCCAACATTCGATATTTCTTTTTGCAGCATTTTCTTTTTTCGTTGTTACTTGCTGCAGATAAAGGCGATGTAATGGTTTCGAATAAGGATATAATTAAGGCGAATCAGTTTATTCCTTCGAAGATCATTGATGTATATAAAGACAAGCAGTTTGGGCATCTAAACCCCAAACCTATTGATTTGAAACGCGAGCAAGCCTATCAAGCTATTGCTCAAAATGTGCTTCGTTATCAATCACATTCTTTCTTTTCGATCACATTGCCTACTGGCATGGGAAAAACCTTTAGTGCTTATCATGCAGCCTTGTTATTACAGAATCAATTAAAAGAGGTTCCCTATCGTATTATATACTGTTTGCCTTTTACCTCTATTATTGACCAGAATGAACAAGTATTGAGCGATATTTTGGCTACTAATGGATTGGCTAATGATCTTATTGGAAAGAACCATTACTTAGCAGCCATTAAGGATCGTTATCGAATGGAAGAGCTTCTTTATCAAGAGGGTGAGTATTTGACGGAGGGCTGGGAACAGGAGCTTATTGTCACCACTTTTGTCCAATTATTGGAGAGTATTTTCACAAATAAGAATAAACGTTTACGGAAATTTCATAACATGGCTAATGCCATTATTTTGTTGGATGAGGTACAAAATATTCCTGCCAAATACTACAATTTGATTGAGTTTACATTTCAAAAAATGGCTGACTTTTTCAATACGAAGTTTATTTTTATTACAGCTACCCAACCTATTTTATTTAAAGATCAAGATAGCATTATTGAATTAACTGACCCTAGTCGTGTAAAAACTCGCCAATATTTTGAGGAGTTAGATCGTATCTCATTAGACACTTCTCTACTACTGGAAGGAAGGTTAGAAGAGGAGCAAATCATAGAATTACTCACTGATGATGTAGATCAACATCCTGAGCAATCCTTTTTGATTATTTGCAATACTATTAAACAATCTCAAACCATTTTTAAAAAATTAAAAGCGACTAATTTTGAAGCGACTCAATTTTACTATTTATCCTCTAGTATCCTGCCCATTTTCAGAAAAGAGTTGATTAAGACGATTAAGGAAAACACTATAAATGGCATTCGTCAAATTGTCGTTTCCACACAAGTAGTTGAGGCGGGTGTAGATATTGATTTAGACATTGTATATCGCGACTTTGCACCTATGGATTCGATTAATCAGTCGGCAGGGCGGTGCAATCGGAATGGTTTGAAAGGACGTGGTATAGTAAAATTATTTGATAGTGGTAAAGGACGTTTTATTTATGATGAAACACTTTTACATATCACACGGAATGTTTTGCAGCACCATCCATCCATGATAGCAGAAAGTTCGTTTTATGATTTGAACCTCGCCTACTTTGAGGCAGTGAAGACCCATGTACAAGATGATCATCCAGCATCGCAAGAATTAATTCGTTATATGGAACACTTGCAACTTGAAAAATTAGCAAATAAGTTTCAACTCATACCACAAGATGACCGAAATTATAATGTTTATATTCCTTTTAACGAAGAAGCCGAACAAGTTTGGGAAGACTTTCAAAGATGCCATCAAATAGATGATATTTTTGAACGTAAAACAGCGATAAAAAAACTCAAGCCTCGACTTTTACAATTTGTGACTCGATTTCCAAAGTATGCCTATAATCCTCCACCTGATCAGAAAGATTATGCCATTATTTTTGAACCTGACTGGCAAACTCACTATGACTTACAAACAGGATTTATTCCATTGGACGAACAGAAAAGTGTTGCCTTTTTTTAACTAAGTAAAGATGAAAGAGCGTTACAATTATTTTATCATCATTCCTTAAAAAACTATTTATTATGTTATCATCAACTGCCCCGAAGACTAAAATAAATCAAATTTGTTTACAGTTTCCAGAAATACAGTTACCTACTTCTGCAGCCCATAAGTTGCGGGGTTATTTTGGGAATTTATTTAGGGAACACTCTCTTATTTTAAGTAATCACTTCTCGGATGGGAAAAGCCGTTATGCTTATCCATTGGTGCAATATAAAGTTATTCGTAAAGTACCTACCCTTATTGGCATTAATGAGGGGGCGCATTTATTATTAGAGTTATTTGGTTCGATTAAGGAGTTGAATATTGATGGCACTATTTACGCTATCAATAACAAGAATTTACGGGCTTTTACCAATGAACTTGGAGGAGCTTCTAGCTTACATACCTATCGTTTTGATACACTTTGGATGGGTTTGAATCAGGAAAATTATAAAAAATACAAACTCCTTACTAGCCTATCAGATAAGCGAATCTTTTTATCTAAAATATTAACTGCCAACATTATTAGTTTTTATAAGGGTCTGCAACATGATGAAAAGCAGCAAATATTGGTATTACCCCATTTGAAAGAACATATCACCCAGTTTAAAAACAAAAAAATGCTTGCTTTTTCTGGTCGCTTTATTTGCAATATGGAGCTTCCCAATTATGTGGGCTTGGGCAAGTCGGTATCTAGGGGATTTGGGAGTATTTATAGAGAAATGTAAGAAAAAAATTGCGTGAGGGATAGTAGTGGTAGCTTGCCGAAATAGGCATATCATGAGGCTTCGCCTAGCAGGGCTGACGGAGGAAGACACTGCTAGGCGATATAGCCGAATATATGTTCTATGAGGCAACTACAAGCGAATAGCCCGACCTTTTTTCACCTTGTGTCTATTGATGCTTGAACGTATGAATAGGCACAAGGTGAAAAAAGGACACGCCCAAAAAATGCTACTGAAAGATTGGGTCACAAACACACAAAAAATGGATATATATATTAGTAGTTATGGAGCCTATTTGCATGTTTCGGATGAGATGTTTGCTATTAAGGTGACAATTGATGGGGCATCAAAGCATCAGAAAGTAGCTGTACATAAAGTACGTTCTATTATTTTCACAACGCATGGAGCGGTTAGTACAGAAGCTATACGCTTGGCGTTGAAAAATAATATAGACATTTTATTTTTGGAGTCAAACGGACAACCTATTGGACGATTTTGGCATAGCAAATTGGGCAGTACTACTAAAATAAGAAAAGAACAACTGGCTGCTAGTTTAAATGAAAAAGGTTTGTTTTATACTAAGCAATGGTTAGGTAGAAAGTTGGAAAATCAGTTAGTTTTTATAAAAGATTTGAAAAAACACAGGAGTGAGAAACATGGGGCTTATTTGGAGGAAAAGTTGTCTCAAATTTCGGCTTTAAAGGCGAGTATTCTTGGTTGTGAAGCCTCTACGGTATCAGGGATAGCAGACAGTTTGCGTGGGTGGGAAGGAACATCAGGGCGGCTTTATTTTCAGGTATTGAGTCATATTTTGCCAAAAACGTATCAGTTTTCGGGACGTAGTAGTCGTCCTGCCAAGGATTCGTTTAATGCTTTTTTGAATTATGCTTATGGCATTTTGTATAGTAAGGTTGAAAAGGCATTAATTATTGGAGGCATTGATCCTTATGTAGGGTTTATGCATCGGGATGATTATAATCAAAAAAGTATGGTGTTTGACTTTATAGAAGCCTATCGAATTTATGCTGAACGCGTTGTTTTTCGCTTGTTTTCGGCGAAGAAAGTTAATAAAAGCCATACGAATGAAATTACGAATGGGTATAGTCTAAACAAGGAAGGTAAAATACTATTGGTAGAAGCATTTATGAAGTATGTGGACGAAGATAAGATTAAGTATCGCAATCGGCATCAGACTCGTTTAAATGCGATGCAACAAGATGCCCATGTATTTGCAAACACATTGATTGGGAAGGAAATTAAAAACAATTTAAAAGACGAAACTATTATTATATGATTGCTTGGGTTTTATATGACATTTCGAATGACAACGCGCGTAATAAAGTATCCAAACTCTGTTTGAAAGCGGGTTTACATCGGGTACAATATTCTTGTTTTTTGGGCGAAATAGATTCGAATCGTAAAGACAGTTTGGAGCTACAAATAGAAGGATTAATTGATATTGAGAAGGACTCTGTTTATATCTTTCCGATGAGTAAAGATGAGTTACAACGTACGACATTATTGGGTCAGGCATTTGACAAAGATTTGATAACCTCATCTGTAAAAGCATTATTTATATGATTACACTTACACCATCTCACATTATAGAGTATTTGTACTGTCCACGTTTCACTTATTTTGAATATGTTTTGGGTATTCCTCAATATGAGGATCGTCATTTTAAGGTACAAAAAGGGCGCGATGTACATGAAGACAAAGCGTCTATTAACAAATCTTATTTGCGAAAAAAAATTGGTGTAGTGGATAAGTGGTTAGACCAGTATTTGACCAATGAACTCATGCGCGGTGTTGTAGACGAGGTTTTATTTTTGAAAGATGCAACAATGGCACCTTTAGATTATAAGTTTGCAAAGTATGAAGGACGCATTTATGAGACATATCGTACTCAGTTGTATTGTTATGCTGTATTGATTGAAGTAAATTTTGAGAAGCCAGTTCACAAAGGCTACTTGGTATATACACGTAGTAAAAATAAATTGGTGGAGCTTGAAATTACAGCATCAAATAAAGAATTGGTAAAACAGGCTATAACTGCCATTCAGCAAATTATTGGTGATAATTTTTTCCCAAAAGCTACTAAGTTCAAAAAAAGATGCTTAAATTGTACATATCGTAATATTTGTATTCGATAAAACTGATTTTCTGGTCTCAAATTTATTTGACCACCTCCCAAAACCAAGCTTAACTCATTAATTATCAACAACTTGCATTTACGGAAACATCTCCTATACCAACGTTTTTTGTTCTTTGACATACTGAACTTAAATGTACTTAACTATGTCAAAGAATGGCGCATCAAACTCATTTTGAGCGACTTATAGGGGTGGACGACCTCTTATCAATTATCCATTAGAACAAGGATTGAAAC